>JBJTWP010000195.1:0-7037 GCA_046081805.1 Cyanobacteriota bacterium | reverse complement strand
GCCCGCGTCGATGCCAAAGCGGCTCAGCGCAGCGGTGATCTCCCTGGTTTTGGGGGTGCTTAGACCGGCACCAAACCCCTTCACCACGGTGATGTCCGCCACGCGGCTCATCAGGGCGGTGCGCATGGCCAGGCGACGCTCCTTGCGGTTCATCGCCAGGTTGTAGGTGCGGGGCTTCGGCCCGAACACCACACCGCCGCCCGGACGCAGCGGCGTGCGGATTGAACCCTGGCGAGCCCGACCGGTGCCCTTCTGCTTGTAGGGCTTACGGCCACCCCCGGCCACCTCGGCCCGGGTGAGGGTGCTGGCCGTGCCCTGGCGGGCGTGGGCCAGCTGCCGCACCATGGCGCGGTGCACCAGGTCGGTGGCGGAACTTTCCTTGGCGACCTTCAGATCCAGGGCTGCCTTGCCGGCTTCCTTGCCCTGCCAGTCGCGAATCACACAATCAGCCATTGCTTCGCTCCTCCTCAGTTGGCGGCCTTGGCGCCCACCCGGTTCGCCGGGCGGATGTTGAGCAGGGCACCGGGCTTGCCGGGCACCGAACCCTTCACCACCAGCAGGTTGCGCTCGCTGTCCACCTTCAGGATCACGAGGCCGCGGGTGGTGGTCTGCTTGCCGCCGTAGCGGCCGGCCATGCGCTTGCCGGGATACACACGGCCCGGCGTGGTGCCGGCGCCGGTGGATCCGGGCTCGCGGTGGTTCTTCGAACCGTGGGTCATCGGACCGCGGCTGAAGCCATGGCGCTTCTGGTAGCCGGCGAAACCGCGACCCATGGTGTCGCCGCTCACATCGACCTTCTGGCCGGCCTCAAAGGCTTCGACCGTGATAGAGCCCCCCAGCTCAAGACCATCGACGCTGTCGATCCGGTATTCCTTGAGGTGGCGCAGAGGCTCCTCGCCCGACTTGGCCAGGTGACCCTGGGCGGGCTTGTTGACGAGCTTCTCGCGGATGTCGCCGAATCCCAGCTGAACGGCGTTGTAGCCGTCGGTGCCGATGGTTTTGAGTTGGGTGATGCGGCAGGGGCCCGCATCGATCAGGGTGACAGGGATGGACCTGCCCTCGTCGTCGAAGAACTGGGACATGCCCAGTTTCTTCCCAAGAATGCCGATGGACATAGGAAGGGGAACAACGCCAGCTGGACCACCGGTGGCACCCGCCGCAAGGCGGGAGCAACGCGATGAAGCTGCGACAGAGGCGGGCGTCTGCTGGTCCGAAGAAGTCGGTGGGCGGATGCGGTTTCCTGAGAACGCCGCAGGCCTTGGCGAATTCGAAGGGCTAGCGCGACGCCGGGGCGTCTGAGTCAGCGGGGCTGGGACTTGCGGAACCGGACCTGATCGCGGGCGAACAGGAACGTCTGGCAGTTTCCCGACGGATGAACAGCATGGGGTCAAGACCTCGGGCTGCCCAGTCCGCACTGGCCTGGGACGGTCACCACCACCTGGTGACCGTTGTGCCGTGATCTGGAGGCCCGGCTAGCGGACGGGCGCAGATCTGTGGCACAGCCGACAACAATACACCATGGGTCTCAAGCCACGGGGCGCCTGCCCACTGCCTTCTGCCCCACCGCCCCAGGCATGCTGCCAGACTCAGCGAGCGTTCAGGCCCCCGCGATGCCTCTGCTGCTCTCCGGCCGTGGATTTCGGCAGGCCCTGGAAGCGGCTGGTGCGCTCGCGCTGTTCGCTCCGCTTGAGGGTGGCGCTGAAACGCGCTTGATGCGGAGGCTGCGCGCTGCTGGTTATCGGGCCATGATCACCTCGGCGCGCGGGCTCGGCGATCCCGAGGCCTACCTGTTCCAGGCCCATGGGGTGCGGCCTCCTCACCTTGGCCACCAGAGCATCGGCCGCGCTGCCGCCGTGGGCGACGTGCAACGGGTGATGCCCCAGCTTGGGGCCCTGCTGGAGGGCACTGCCCCGATCCTCCTGTGGCTGTTGGAAGGCCAGGTGCTCTCCGCTGCCGAACTGGCCTGCCTGGTGGATCTCACCCGGCGTGAACCCCGACTGAAACTGGTGGTGGAGATGGGTGGTGCCCGTGCTCTCCGATGGCAGCCCCTTCAGCAGCTGCTTGCTGCCTGATGCACTGACGCCAGAGCTCGCCCTGCGCCGTGGCGCCTGGGTCAAGTGGATTGCCGGTGCCAGCAACCAGGATCTGGTTGCCGTTGAAGACCTGGCCGGCATCTATGCCCTGGCCGGAGTCCACTGCCTCGACGTGGCGGCCGATCCCGCGGTTGTGGCCGCCGCCAGGCGGGGCCTGGCCTGGGCCCGGGAGCACGGCGCGGCCCACCCATGGCTGATGGTGAGTCTCAGTGATGGCGCCGATCCCCACTTCCGCAAGGCCTGGTTTGATCCGGCCCGCTGTCCCGTTGACTGTGCGCGTCCCTGTGAGCGGGTGTGCCCGGCCCAGGCCATCGGTGTGGCCGCCACCGGTGAGGCCGGGGTGCTCGGGGAGCGCTGTTATGGCTGCGGCCGCTGCCTGCCGGCCTGTCCGCCTGGGTTGATCGAGGAGCGCGATCATCACTGGCCAGCGGATGCGATGGCGCCCCTGCTGCGGCAGCTCCAGCCCGATGCGGTGGAGCTCCATACCAGACTGGGTCGGGGTGAGTCCTTCGCGCTGCGGATCAGGCACCTGCGCGCCTCTGGAGTGCCGCTGCGACGGCTGGCGGTGAGCTGTGGCCTGGAGCCGGCGGCCGGTGAGCAGGGTGCGTCGGTTTCGGCCACGCCTGCGGAGCTGGCGGCGGAGCTGTGGCAGCGCTTTGGCCAGCTGCGGGCGGCGGGTTACCGGCCCCTTTGGCAGCTCGATGGACGGCCGATGAGCGGCGATGTGGGAGCTGGCACGGCCCATGCCGCTGTGAATCTGGCCGTGGCCATCGCGGAGGCGGCACCACCGGGGCCGCTGCAGCTGGCGGGCGGCACCAATGCCCACACTCTGGTGTTGCTGCAGCGCCGGGGCGCGCTTGCACGGCCGGTGAGCGGCGTCGCCTTCGGTGGGGTGGCGCGCAGGTTGCTTCAGCCGCTGTTGCAGCGGGCCCAGGAGCGGGGCCGCAGCCTGCTGGCGGATGGCGAGCTCTGGCCCCAGGCCATGGTGCTGGCGCGCGGCCTGGTGCGGCCCTGGCTGGAGCGCCGACGTCGCTAGAACGGATTCAGCCAACAGGTCAGGCCGGAGGCCCCTCCATCACCACGCAGCGCATCACCGACGATCTGGACCGTCTGCTGGCTGTGCTGCCCCCAGCCGTGCGAGCGGCTCTCGAACCCCCGGCGGCCCGCGAGCAGTTGCTGGAGGTGGTGCTGGACCTGGGCCGAGTGCCGGAAGCCCGCTACCCCGGACGGGTGCAGGAGCTGGGGGAGCGCTCGATCGAGCGCAGTGATCTGGCGTCGGTGCTGGAGCAGCTCGGCCCCTTCGGCGGTGACAACCGCGCCGGGATCGAGCGCACCCTGCACCGCATCAGTGGGATCCGCAACCGCACGGGTGAGGTGGTGGGCCTCACCTGCCGGGTGGGCCGGGCCGTGTTCGGCACGGTGGTGATGGTGCGCGACCTGCTGGATTCCGGCAGCTCCCTGCTGTTGATGGGCCGCCCCGGTGTGGGCAAGACCACCGCCCTGCGCGAGATCGCCCGGGTGCTGGCCGATGAGCTCGGCAAGCGGGTGGTGGTGATCGACACCAGCAACGAGATCGCCGGAGACGGCGACATCCCCCACCCCGCCATCGGCCGGGCCCGGCGCATGCAGGTGGCCCGCCCCGAACTGCAGCATCAGGTGATGATCGAGGCGGTGGAAAACCACATGCCCGAAGTCATCGTGATCGATGAGATCGGCACCGAGCTGGAGGCCCAGGCGGCGCGCACCATTGCCGAGCGGGGCGTGATGCTCGTGGCCACCGCCCATGGCAACGAGCTGGCCAACCTGATCAAGAACCCCACCCTCAGTGATCTGGTGGGAGGCATTCAGTCGGTGACGCTGGGCGATGAGGAGGCCCGTCGCCGCCGCACCCAGAAGACGGTGCTGGAGCGGGCCGCCGAACCCACCTTCCCGATGGCGGTGGAGATGCACAGCCGCCACCGCTGGCTGGTGCATGCCGATGTGGCGCGCACGGTGGATCTGCTGCTCCGCGGCCAGGCGGCCCGACCCCAGGTGCGCGAACTGGCCGACGACGGCCAGGTGCGGCTGGCGGCACCACCGTCTCCTGCTGCTGTGGCCCCTGCCGCCACCCAGGCGCCGTCAACAGGTCCTCGCCTGGTCCAGCGGCCCCTGCCGTCGCGCCGCCCGGTGCCAGTGGAGCCCCTGATCGAGGAGCTCGAGCTGCCGGAGGCGGCGGAGGCCGACGCTGATCCCCTGCCGGTGCTGGACAGGCCCCTGCGGGTGTACGGCGCTGGCATCAGCCGCTCCCTGCTGGAGCAGGTGGCACGGGCCCGTCGGCTGTCGGTGGAAACGGCCCCCAGCGTGGAGCTGGCCGATGTGGTGCTGAGTGTGCGCCAGCAATTGGGGCGCGACCCCCACGTGCGCCGTCACGCCCAGGAGCTGGGGATCCCGATCCTGGTGATCAAGAGCGGGGCCCTGCCCCAGCTCCAGCGCGGCCTGGAGCGGCTGCTGGAGCGGCGCCGCGCGGTGACCCCGCATCCCGAGCAGGCCGCGAGCGGCAACGACGATCTGCATGCCGCCCTGGAAGAGTGTCGGCTGGCGGTGGAGCAGGTGGTGCTGCCCCAGGGGCGGCCCGTGGAGCTGCTGCCCCGCAGCGAGCGGGTGCGCCGCCTGCAGGCCGAGCTGGCGGCTCGCTACCGGCTGCGATCGGCGGAGTTCGGCCGTGGCACCGAGCAGCGTCTGCGGGTGTTTCCGGCCTGAGGCCGGGCGGTGTTCAGTCTCCGGGCAGGCTGAGTTGACGAAGGCCCCGCCGCTGTGGGTAACTAGCTGTGCACCGGCGCTTCAGGTGCTGGGGTTTTCCCCATTGGGCCGTCGCCAAGCGGTAAGGCAGCGGGTTTTGGTCCCGCCATTCCTAGGTTCGAATCCTAGCGGCCCAGTCTTGCTTTCCAGTTTTTAGATCCTGCCCTTCTGGTCTTGATCCAATCGGGGTCGGAACAGTTCTCTGGCTTAACTGTTGCATCGCTGCATGACAGCACCACTCCTTGTCTTCGACTTCGACGGCGTGCTCGTTGATGGCATGCGCGAGTACTGGTGGTCCGCCCGCCGGGCGGTGCTGGCGCTGGCGCCCGGTGTGCCGTTGCCCGAGCGAGCCCCTGAGGGTTTTGCCCTGCTGCGGCCATGGATTCACAAGGGCTGGGAGATGGTGTTGATGGCGGCTGAGTTGTCGCGGCCCGATCTCAACCTGCTGGAGCTGCTGGCGGATTACGACGGGGCTCTGTCGGCTGCCCTCTCACGCTGGAGCTGGGACCCTCCCCTGCTCCAGACCACCCTGGAGCGGGTTCGCCGCGAGGCCATCGCCGAGGATCGGGGCGGCTGGCTGGCCCTGCATCGCTTCTATCCCGGAGTGCCCGAACGGCTCATGGCCCTGGCCGAGGAGGGCTCCTCCTGGCTGGTGCTCACCACCAAAGGAGGCGCCTTCGCCCAGGAGCTGTTGGCCGCGGCCGGCCTGGAGCCGGCCATGGTGTATGGCCATGAGCAGGGCAACAAGCCCGAGGTGCTCGCCCGGTTGCGTGAGCCCGCCCGCCCGCTCTGGTTTGTGGAAGACCGGCGCCCCACCCTGGAGCTGGTGCGGCGCACCCCCGGCCTGGAGGCGGTGCGCTGCTTCCTGGTGAGCTGGGGTTATCTGGGCGCAAGGGACGGCGAAGACCTGCCTGAGGGCATTGCCCTGCTGGAGCCGCAGGTGTTTGCCGCCCCCCTGGCGCAGTGGCCCTGAGGCGCTACGGTACGCCCGTACTATCTGGGACACCGGGCCCGTTCGGTGGCACTGGTTCTTCCAGGGTCGCAGGATGGCTGCTCGTGGGTCCGGTGTTCACCGCCTGAGGTGACCGCACCGCTTGAGTTCTGCCCGTTCCGGCCTGTTCCTTCGCTGTTTATCGCTAGCCATGCCTGCTGATTCCAAGCCCGCTGCCAACGGGACCGCTCCATCTGCCCGTGACGCATCCCGGGAGTCCACCCGCGAGGCGACTGAGCGCGACAAGGCCCTGGGTCTGGTGTTGAACCAGATCGAGCGCAACTTCGGCAAGGGGTCGATCATGCGGCTGGGGGATGCCTCCCGCATGCGGGTGGAAACCATCAACACCGGCGCCCTCACCCTCGACCTGGCCCTTGGCGGAGGTTATCCCAAGGGTCGGGTGGTGGAGGTGTACGGCCCGGAGAGTTCGGGCAAGACCACCCTCACGCTGCATGCCATCGCCGAGGTGCAGAAGCGCGGTGGGGTGGCCGCGTTCGTGGATGCGGAGCATGCCCTCGATCCGGTGTATGCCGCCTCGGTGGGTGTGGACATCGAGAACCTGCTGGTGTCCCAGCCGGACACCGGTGAGATGGCCCTTGAGATCGTGGACCAGCTGGTGCGCTCCGCCGCCGTCGACATCGTGGTGGTCGACTCGGTGGCAGCCCTCACCCCCCGGGCGGAGATCGAGGGTGAGATGGGCGATCTGGCGGTGGGCAGTCAGGCCCGTCTGATGAGCCAGGCGATGCGCAAGATCACCGGCAACATCGGCAAGTCGGGCTGCACGGTGATCTTCCTCAACCAGCTGCGTCAGAAGATCGGCGTGACCTATGGCAGTCCGGAAACCACCACCGGCGGCAATGCCCTGAAGTTCTATGCCTCGGTGCGTCTCGACATCCGCCGCATTCAGACCCTCAAGCGCGGCACTGAGGAGTACGGCATCCGGGCCAAGGTGAAGGTGGCCAAAAACAAGGTGGCCCCTCCCTTCCGGATCGCCGAGTTCGACATTCTGTTCGGCCGGGGCATCAGCACCCTCGGTTGCTTGCTCGACCTCGCCGAGGAAACCGGCGTGGTTATCCGCAAGGGTGCCTGGTACAGCTACGAGGGCGATAACATCGGGCAGGGGCGTGACAACACGAGCACCTGGCTGGAGCAGAACCCCGAGCAGGTGGAGCGGA
>JBJTWP010000194.1:0-8000 GCA_046081805.1 Cyanobacteriota bacterium | reverse complement strand
CCGAAACGATGATCGAAACCCTCACCCACCGCGACATGAGCTCGCGGCTGGTGAGCTTCCTGCTGGTGCTCTGCCGTGACTTCGGCGTACCCAGCAGCGAGGGGATCACCATCGACCTGCGCCTCTCCCATCAGGCCATCGCCGAGGCCATCGGCTCCACCCGCGTCACCATCACCCGCCTGCTGGGGGATCTGCGCAGCGAGGGCCTGGTGGCCATCGACCGCAAGAAGATCACGGTGTTCGACCCGATCGCCCTGGCCAAGCGCTTCAGCTAGGGCGCGCCCCAGCCGCGTCGGGGATACTGGGGCCCCATGGAGCTGGTGGTGTCGGGCTGGCTGCTGATCCTCACCCTGCTGGTGCTCGGCGGGGTGCTCTCCACCCTGGGCGATCGCCTGGGCAGCCGCGTGGGCAAGGCCCGATTGAGCCTGTTCAACCTGCGCCCGCGCAACACGGCCGTGCTGATCACGGTGCTCACGGGCAGCCTGATCAGCGCCGTGTCGCTGGGGCTGATGCTGCTCGTGAGCCAGCAGCTGCGGGTGGGGCTGTTCGAGCTGGATCAGATCCAGGAGCGACTGCAGGCCAGCCGTGCTGCCCTGGCCCGCAGCCAGCGCGAACGGGCCCAGTCCGAAGCCGGCCGGCGGCAGTCGCAGCACCAGCTCCGGGAAGCGCGGCAGCGGGCCGCCTCCCTGCGCCGTGAGCTGGTGCCCCTCCAGGCCCAGCGGCAGCAGTTGCAGGACGACCGTGATCGGCTCACCCAGGAGGTGAGGCGCCGCGATCAGGACATCCGCCGCAACAAGGCCGAACTGGCCCGGGTGCAGGGACGCATCGATGCCGGCGCCCGCGAACTGCGCCAGCTGGAGAACAACCTGATCGCCCTGCGCCGCGGCGATGTGGTGATCGCCAGCGGGCAGCCCCTGGCCACCGCCAAGGTGACGCTGCAGCAGCCCGGTCAGGCCCGCTCGGTGATCAACGCCGTGCTGCAGCAGGCCAACCGCTTCGCCTTTCAGCGGGTGCTGCCGGGCCAGCCGCCCGATCGCCAGATCCTGCTGGTGCCCCGCAGCGACATCGCGCGGCTGGAGGAGATGCTGACCAAGCCCGGCAGCTGGGTGGTGAGCATCCTTTCGGCGGCCAACGTGCTGCGGGGTGAGAAACAGGTGCTCGCCTTCCCCGATCTGCGTCCGAATCGCGGCGTGGTGACAGCAGGCGAGCTGCTGGCCAGCACCACGATCGAGGGCGACCTGCGCAATCCGGAGGGCATCGCCCGTCGCCTCAACCTGCTGCTGGCCGCGGCCTACGCCAGGGCACAGCGGCAGGGCACCCTCACGGATGGCCTGCAGTTCGACGCCAGTGCCTTCAACCAACTCACCCGTACCCTCGCCGAACGTCCTCCGGGGGAGGTGGCGCAGCTGGAGGCCGTGGCCCTGAGGGATGCCGACACGCCCGATCCGATCACCGTGGAGTTCCGCTGGCTCCGGCCCAGCCAGGGCCTGCCGAGGCGGATGACATGAGGGGGGAATGGGCTGGGCTGGATCCAGGCCGCCATAAATGCGGGCTGGTGCGCTGCAACGCCGAGGGCGATGTCGTCATTGCCGCTCACATTGAGTCCGCCGCCGCCTGCCTGCAGCGGCTGCGGGAATGGCGGCACGACGGCCTGGAGGGCGTGGTGCTCGGGGATGGCACCGGCAGTGACCTCTGGCCCCGCCCGCTGCAGCGCCTGGGCCTGAGGGTGCAGGTGGTGAATGAGCACGGCAGTACCCTGGCCGCGCGGGAGCGCTACTGGCAACTGCAGCCGCCGCAGGGCTGGCGGTGTCTGCTGCCGCAGGGACTGCGACAGCCGCCACGGGCCATCGACGACGTGGTGGCCCAGCTTCTGCTGGAACGGTGGCTGGGCAAGACCCTGCAGCGATCCACGGAGCTGGAACGCCCCCTGCTGGAGCAGGACCACCGAACCCGCCAAGCTCAGAAGCGGGCACGCACCGTGAAGGCGTAATCACCACCCGGCTCCAGCTGATAGTCGGCCTTCCTCAGAAACCGCAGCAGAGCGTCCTGAATCAGGGCCCGGCCGAGCGAGGGTTCCACGCGCAGTTCACCCTTCTCGAAGCGCCAGCAGAACGTCCAATGGAACCCAGCGGCACTGACCTCGCCCTCCAGCAGTCGGTCACTGAAGCTCTGATGCAGCACCCGCAGTTGGGCGGTGGTCGTGGGAAGCCGGGCCATCGCCTCAGCCTGCCTGGGGCTCGGCTCGAAAACCGTTCAAGCGGTTACCAGCCAGCCCATAGCCCAGGCGCTGAATCAGCCCGATCCCTGCCTCCACCTCGCTGAGCACGGCCTCCAGGGTGGGCTGCTCCGCGGCGCTGAAGCGCCCCAACACATGGCCGATGGTGCGGGCCCTGCGCTCAGCGGGGTTGTCGGCCGGAGCGCCGATGCCGATCCGCAGTCGGCCAAAGTCCTGGGTGCCGAGCTGGCTGATGGTGCTGCGCAGGCCGTTGTGGCCACCGGCACTGCCAGCCTGACGCAACCGCAGGCGCCCCAGTGGCAGATCCATGTCATCCACCACCACCAGCAACTGGTCGGGGCTGAGCGCGAACCAGTCCAGGGCGGCACGGATGGAGCGACCGCTGTCATTCATGTAGGTCTGGGGCATGAGCAGCCGCAACCGCTCGGCCCCCAGGCCAACCTCAGCCAGCACCCCGTGCAGCTTGGCCTGGCTGCGAAAGGTGGCATCGTGCCGCTGGGCCAGTCGCTCCAGGGCCATGAAGCCCACATTGTGGCGGGTGCCGGCGTAGCGGCTGCCGGGATTGCCCAACCCCACCAGCAACTGCAGGGTCACGACTCAGGCCTGGACGGCGTCCGTCGCGGCAACGGCCGAGATGTCTGGCTCGGTCCGAGATTCGGGTCGGACAGCGGACTCGGCGCCAGCGCTGGGGGCTGGGTCAATGGCCGATGACGGATCGGGAGTTGGCGATGCGATGGACTCGATTGGCCTGGACTCCGTGATGGGCTCCACTGGCCGGGACTCCGGGAGGAGATCAGCTGGAGTGTCCACAGGGGCGATGGCCGAGCGAAACTCCCGCTCGAACTCGCTGGACGCGGACTGGAAGCCCCTGAGGGTTTTACCGAGGGTACGGCCCAGTTCCGGCAAGCGCTTCGGGCCGAACACCAGCAAGCCGATGGCGGCGATGACCGCTAGCTCGGGCAGACCGATTCCGAAGACGTTCATGGGATTGGGCCTGAACCTGGCCTCAGCGCTGGAAACGCCAAGCCATCAGCCGATGCCGTTCCAGTTCACGTTGATGCCTTCGAGCAGCAGCGACCGGTTGTAGAGCTGCAGGATCACCAGCAGAAACACCAGAAAGAGGGCCATGAACACGCCCATGACGGGCGTCGTGCCCCAGCCGGGAACCACCTTTCCGTATTCCGAGTTCAATGGACGCAGCAGGTCTCCGAGACGGGTGCGTTGGGCCATGGCAGCTCGAGCCTCTCGCGCTTGCGATCTGTCTCGGTACTGTAATGGCCACGCCCGCCCCGGGGCGTGGGGCTGACGCGAGTTGTGATGCTTCCTGCCCGCGCCGCGGCCACCCGATCCTTCATTCCAGCGAGGTCCATGGAAACCACCAGCTCCCCGGCTCTTTCCGTGGCCATCGCCGTGCTGGCGGTGCTGCTGGCGCTCACCGGGTTCGGTGTCTACACCGCCTTCGGCCCCCCGTCCAAAACCCTGTCGGATCCATTCGACGATCACGACGACTGAACTGATGCGCCGCCGCTGAACCCGCGCACGGCTCAAACCGTGCATGGCTCAAATCGTGCATGGCTCAAACCGCGCACGGCTCAAACCGCGCCCAGTCTGATGGTTCAGCCCGGGGCCAGCCGCCAGAACCCCAGCTCCCAGGGTCGCATCGCTCCCATGGCCTCGGGCGAGGGCTGGGGTTTGACCGCTTGATCGAGCCCGTCCAGGCGCTCGACCAGCCGCCAGCTCGGACCGGGATCGAACCGGCGGCGGCAGGGGCTGAGGTTGTGCACGGCGAGCACCGGGCCGGCCGCGTCGGGCCTGGCGCTGATCAGGACCAGTCCGGGCGCCAGCGGCGGCAGCCCCTGCTGTGGGAGCGGCCCTGCGGTGGCCTCAGCCGGCCGGCACCAGAGCGGCTCCCGCAACCGCAGCGCCTCCAGCGGCACGCCGGCCGCGCTCCAGCTGCCCCGGTACGGCATCAGCGCCAGCCGCTGACGGTGCCAGCCGTTGTCCGCGCCGGGATCCGGCCAGGTGGGGGCCCGCAGCAGCGAGACCCCGAGCCGCCCTGGGGTGAGGGCTACGCCCTGGGGTCCGTCGAGCAGCACCGCCAATCCGCCAGCCTGGCTGCCGCCGGCCTCCACCGAGGCCAGCCAGCTCACCGCCGGCAGCTCCCAGCGGGCCTGTTCACGGGGGTTGAGCGCCGCAGCTGGACGCTCGATCACCCCGCCGGGCGTGTCCGCCGCCCAGCGACTGGCCGGCTGGGCCAGCGCCAACTCCAGCCGCAACAGCTCGTGGCGCTGGCGCCAGTCGACAGCCAGCCAGCACTCCAACCAGGGGGAACCGGCCAGCAGCCGTCCGTGCCACTGCACCGTGCTGCCACCCCAGCGACCCCGCCAGCGGAAACTGACGCCGAGCGGCCCCCGATCCAGCAGCTGCGGCCTGCCCTCCCAGGGCGAGGGCAGGGGGTACGCCGGGTAGTTGGCGGCGATGTCCCAGGCGTCCCAGAATTCGCCCGCATCGCGGTAGCGCCGCAGCGCCAGGGGCGCCGCCAACTGGGGTCGACCCGCCCCGTCCCAGAGCTGCTCCACGCCCTCCGGGCCGAGCTGCAGCTCCAGCAGGCCGTTGGCAATCCGCCAGCCCTCAGCCGTGCCCACCAGGCGCAAGGGCGTCGGCTGGATCGGAAGGCGATCAGCCGGCGCGCCAGGGGACCCCACCGCTGCCCGGCGGAGGCGGCAGGCCGACACCCCGTCTGGCCCCGGCAGCTGAACCCAGGTGCCGCCGGTGGCGGCCGGCTGATGGGGCAGGGCGACCCCCGCCAGGCTCCAACTCCCCACGGGCAGCCGCACGGTGATCGGTCGGGCCGCTAGGGGCTGCAGCTGGACCAGCCACCAGTCCTGGGGCTGGACTGCTGGGCGCAGGGAGCTGGCCCCCAGCCACTGGCGCAACGCCTGGTCTCTGGCAGCGCGGGCCTGGCGCCTGGCCTGGCGCCACTGGGGCTCGGCCTGCTCAAACACGTCTGGGATCGAGGTGCCGGGCAGGATGTCATGAAATTGCTGGAACAGCAGGGGTTCCCAGTTCGCTGCCGAATCCGCGCCGGGCGGCGGCAGATCGGCGGCGGCACGCGCCAGCACCTGGGCCAGCTCCGCTTCCCGCAGCAGCCGCTCCAAGGTGCGGTTGTGACGCTTCTGATCAGGCCGGCTGGTGGCGCAACCCCGGTGCAGCTCCAGGTACAACTCGTCGCGCCACACCGGTAATCCAGGTGCCAGGGGCTCCAACCGGCCGAGATAGGCGCGCAGGGTGCCGTGTCGCTGGGCCGGGGCTTCGGGGCGATTTGCCCACAGCCGCAGTTGCTCCAGCATCTCGGCCGTGGGGCCGCCGCCATGATCCCCCACCCCCGGAAGCCAGAGGGCATCCGCCACACCTGTGGCCCGCTGCCACTCCTGCTGATAGCGGCTGAAGGCGATGGGATCCCCGTCGGTGCCGATGGGCGCGCTCATCAGGGCAAGCACTTCGTCGCCGCAGCGGCTGCGCCAGCGGAACAGGCGGTGGGGGAACGGATTGCTGGCGTTCCAGGCCAGCTTGTGGGTGCAGAACCAGCGCACCCCTGTCGCCGCCGCCACCGCCGGCAGGCCGGCCCCGAAACCGAAGCTGTCGGGCAACCAGGCCACGGAATGCCGCAGCTGGGGGAACAGGCGCTGGCTCTCCCCCTGACCGTGCTGGAACTGACGCAGCAGCGACGCCGTGGCGACGAGCACGCAGTCGGATTCGACCCAGGGCCCGTTGATCGGCTCAAAGCGACCGGCCGAGACCGCCCTCCGCAGCTGGGCGAAGAGCGCTGGTCGATGCCGCTCCAGCCAGGCATACAGCGCCGGGGTGGAGTGGGCGACATGGAGCTCTGGGTAGCGTTCCATCAGAGCCAGCGCCGAGGCGAAGGTGCGCTCGGCGGCCTGCCAGGTGTCGGCCACCGGCCACAGCCAGGCCAGATCCAGATGCGCATGGCCCAGCACCCACACCCTCGCTGTGTCGGCCAGCGCAAGTGCGCGCAGGATCTGCCGCGTGGGAGCCAACAGGGCGTGGGGATCCGCTGGCTCCAGCGGTTCCAGCTCCAGGCGACTGGTGATCAGCGCCCCGTCGTCGTGGAGGGGACTGCGCAGCCGCAGCTCCAGCTCCATCCCCTCTCCCGTCCACCAATCGGCTGGGAGGGACCAGCGGCAGGCCGTATCGAAGAGATCTCCCTGGTGGATCGGCGCCCCATCCGCTCCCAGCTCGGCCCGGTCGGCCCACCAGCGAAGACAGAGTCGGGCGCGGGCCGCCCCGGCCAGGGGTCGCCAGGCCTCGGGACAGACCAGCCGGAACCTCAGCTCCCGCCACAGGCCACCCCGAGGCCAGATCACCAGACCGCGCTGTGCCCAATCCGGTCGGTGCCGCGCCCCCCAGGGATGGAGCAGGGCCGAACCGCTTCCCCCATGGGGCTGCTCGCACTGCCACAGCGGCAGCAGATCCCAGCTGACGCCATCCGGACCCTGACTCACCGGCAACCGTGACGGAAACGTTTCAATCCTGGGAGCTCAAGGCCCCCTGGGGTGCTGCGATGGCGGGTTGGCCGCTCAGGCCCCATAGGATGATGCTGCAGCCGAACGGCAGGTGAGGCCCTCGCGGCGCCGTCACCAGTGCCGGCCCGACAGCCGGATCCTTCCCGCCCATCGACCCCGCAGGCCCGACCATGCTCGCCCTCAAGATCTCGGTTTATTCGGTTGTCTTCTTCTTCATCGGGATCTTTGTCTTCGGATTCCTGGCCAGCGATCCCAGCCGCACTCCCAGCCGCAAGGATCTGGAGGAGTGATCGCTCCCGGGCGGCCAGCCTCGCTGCCCATGGCAGGATCGCCGCCGCTGACTGAACCCGCGTGCGGCCCCATTCCCGATTCCGCCATCGGGCTCTGGCCGTAGGACAACTGGGACTCCTCTGGCTTGCCAGCGGTACCTGGCAGGCGGCCCTGGCCGACGCTCCCGCTGGGACCGAGGTTCCGGTTGGGTTAGGGGCTCCGGTTGGGATCAATGGTCCCGCTGCCGCCGAGGCTCCCGATTCCACGGAGCTTCGGGCTGGAACCGGGCTGCGGGATCCGGCGGTCCCTGGGGCTGAGCTCCAGTCGCAGCCGCCCAGCCCAGCCGTCCAGCCATCTGCCTCAGCGGCCCTGGCCCTGCAGCCTGCAGTGCTCGCTGAGCTGACTGAGGCCCCGGCGGCGATGCAGCAGGCCCCCTTGGAGCTCGGCCTGTCTGCCAATCAGCAAAGTTACGACCCCCAGCTGGGCCGGATCGTGGCCATTGGCCATGCGGCGGCAACCCTGGCCGGCGGCCAGATCCGTGCCGATCGGATTGAATACGACCTCAGGTCGCGCACGGTGTACGCCCTGGGGAGTGTGCGGTTTCAGCGGGGCCAGCAGGTCCTGCAGGCCAGCCGGCTGCGCTACAGCCTGCTGGAGGGGGTTGGGGATATTGAAGACGTGTATGGGGTGCTCGACCTCGACACCAGTGCCCAGGACTTCGACATCGAGCAACCGCCATCCCAGCCCATCGACAGCGCCCTGCCGCTGGCCTGCACTGCGGCGATTCCGGACCTGCCCGAGTGGCATCCCTATCCCTGGGCGGCCACGGCCTGGGCCGGCCAGATGGTGAATGCGAGCTTTGACGAAACCTTCACGTTCCAGGGCAACCGGCGCCCCGAATGCCTCACCGGTCTCAATCTTCAACTCCGCATGCTGGATGGCGGGCCATT
>JBJTWP010000193.1:0-3590 GCA_046081805.1 Cyanobacteriota bacterium | reverse complement strand
CAGGAGAGCAGCCTGAGTCGCTGCATCTCACCCTGTGCGCCTGGCTGATCGACACTCCATTGCACCGCCGCAGGTGCCCCAGGAGACCCAACAGCCCACCACTGGACTGCCCGGCCCCAGGCGCCAACGCCAGCCGCTTCGTCAGCACCGCCCGCGCCAGCTGCCCTGTCCTCAGCAGCTCAGCGTGACGGCACCCAGACCCCTGGGGAGATCTCCTCAGGGGGTCTGCCGTTGGAATCTGGCGTTGGGATCTGCTGCTGTCGGGCCCAGGGGTCTCGGCGCCGCTGCCAGCCCTCAGCCAGAACCACAGCCCGAGCCTCAGTAGTAGCGGCCGGGGTATTCACCGGGGTGCTCGATCCGGGTGATCCGGATCCCCGAGGCCGACTGGCCGCTGAAGCGCAGAATGTCGCTCCCCGACACCCGGTAGCCGAGCTCCTGGGCCAGCAGCGACACCTCATCGGCGGTGAGAGCATCCACGAGCCGCTGCTGGAGCACCGCCTCCGTGCGCACCCGGGCCAGGAACCGCAGCAGTTCGCTCTGGGGCACGGCCTGGACGCAAGACCAGCAACTTAGGGCGACGGCACGCCATTCAAAACCTCGCGAAGGGGATCGGCCCCGACGGGCCCAATCGCAGTGGCCCCGATGGCCCAACAGAAAGCCCCCATCCGTAGCCGGGGGCAGGGGTTCTCATGGGCAGGGCTTCAGCCCAGGCAAGGCCTCAGGTCATCAGCCCTCCACCTGCACGGTCACGCTGCTCAGCCTGTGGGCCTTGGGGGCGGTGACGGTGAGCAGCCCATCGCGATAGATGGCCCGCAGCTGCTCGCGCTCGATCGCGACGGGAAAGCGGAAGCTGCGGCTCCAGCTGCCGTAGCGGAACTCGCTCAGGAGTGGCGCGGGCAAGGGCCCACGACCCTTCTCGTTCGGGGCGAGAGCATCGCTGCCATTGCCGGACGCCTCGGCCTCAGCCGAATGGCCGCCCTGATGGCGCTGGCTGCGGCGTTCGGCGCTGATCAGCAGGCTGCGCTCGCTGGCTTTCACCTCGATCGCGGCCCTGTCGACGCCGGGCAGTTCGAGCACCACCTCATAGGCCTCTGGGGTTTCATGCACCTCGGCAGCAGGCACGCGCTCGGCGGTCTGCAGATGGTGGCTGAGTTGCTGCTCGAGGCGGTCGAAAAGATCGAACGGAGTGGAAGAACGGCGGGTCAGCATGGTTCGGATGGCGAGGGTTGCGATTGCGGTTGCAGGTGCGGGGTCGTCGTTCGCCCCCGGTGCGCTCACTGTCGCCGCGTCGCAAGGCAGCCTGGGATGGGCAAGCCGAACCGATTGATTCGGGCCTCACCACCAGGGTTCGGAGTACCGAAACGCCCTGGCGTGGCAACCGAATCGTCAGGCCATGGAGAGCATTGGGGCCGTCATCACAGAGATCGAGGATGGCAGCTACCAGGGGCTGATGATTCCTTGACCCGCTCAAGCTCATTCCCCTGGGTGCGGCTGAGGAGGAGTGAAGACAGCTCAACTCAGCCCCACGTACACCGGCTTGAGGTGTTTGCATTCGTTGAGACGGCCCGCGCCCCCCAGCCATGCGCTGCATCGTTCTGCTGCTGTTGCTCAGAGCCGCGGCATCCGCAGGACAACTCTTGCCCTGGAGTTGATCCGCCTCGGCTGTCGTTCAGACGGTGATGCTGGCCGCTATGAAGTCGGTGGATGCGTGCGAATGTTGCGCTGCAGGACACATCCATGCAGATCTGGAATGGAATGAGGGATATCCGGCGTTCTGGCCGCTCAGCTGCCGTAGAGCTGCTGTGCAATGACAGCGATGACGACTCAGAGCCATGGAACTTTCGACACAACGGCGACTGCTCGCCGCGACGGCAACCTCAGCGTTGGCACTGCTGGCCGGTCAGCCAGGACTGGCGGGTGTGTACCAGGCGATCTGCTCGGGGGGGACCGAGTGCAGCGTCACGATGGCCAATGGACAGATCGCGCTGCCGGGTCAGGCGATCAAGAAGGCGCAGGTGCTCTCCTGGTCGCAGGGGGGGTCCGGCAGCAAGACCGACGTGGGGATGGGCGTGGCGGGTGTGATTCTCTTTGGTGTGCCAGGCCTGATCGGTTTTGCTGCCGAGAAGCACGACTACCTCTACACGATCAACTACGTGGATGACAGCGGCACTATCCAGATGGCAACCGTCGGTTTCAAAAACAACGTACCGGCCAATCAGTTCATGCTGGAAATGATGGGCATGACGGGCCTCAGTGTCGGGCAGGTCAATACCAATCTGCAGGCGAGGATCGATCAGATCAAGGTAGAGGCTGCCGAGAAGGCCCGAATTGCGGCACTCGACTGCGCGCGCGTGCTCAAGCCCTATGCCTGCAGCTGGAATGCCTATGTGGCGACCAATCCGGCTGTCCAGATCTGGGCAACGCGCTATCCGGCCCTGGTTCCAGCGGAAAAGACCAGGTTGGGATCGGTGGACTGATGCCTTGACCTTGGGGCAGGGACTTGAAACTCAAGCCCAATGCGCCTGAGCGATGGGCAGAAATACAGGTGTATCAGGCCTGTAGTCAGGGCTCTGGCCCAGACGCCTCTGCACTCTTTCGCACAAGAAACGGCAAGGATCACCGCTGGAGCGCTGAGGCTGCAGCCAGCAGCGCCCCTCAGCCGTGGCATTGGCCAGCCCCCCAACCTCCTATTCCATGCCCCGGCGGCTGGCCAGCGCCTAGAGCCCGCCCACGGCGCTGCAAGACCTGCACATCTTGGATCTGCTGGAGCTGGCCGGCTCCCAGGAGAAGGCAGCCGTGACCCTGAACATCCACCAGAGCACGGTGTGCCGCAGCCTGCAGCTGCTGCAGCGCCAGCTGCAGCTGGTGAAACAGCCCGGTGCGCGGGTCTGCCGCTACGGCCACAACAGCTGCCTGGAGCACCTGCGGCTGGCGTATCGGGAACACCGGCTGATGGAGGGTCTGCTGCGGATCGGCAGTGATGTGCTGCACCAGAGCCTGCTGCTGGCGCTGCCCGGGGTGCAGCTGGTGCCGCCCAGGTTCCGCAGCGCCGGGCACTGGCTGGAGCTGCTGCGCCATGGCCTGCTGGATGGGGTGCTGCTCAGTTCCTTCTGCCTGAACACGCCGCTGCGGCCACGCCAGCGCCTGGGCTGGGACGGCATGGTGGTGCTGCCCCTGGCACAGCTGACGCTGCAGCTGGTGGCGACAACGGCGCAGACACGCCGGGTGCTGCTGCCAGCCCGGACGGCACTGCCACTGCTGCATCAGGCGATCGCAGCTGAGGGGTTGGCGGTGGAGCAGCAGCCAGCGGCCTGCCAGGAGCAGCGTGCCTGGCTCAAGCGCGCCCGCGACAGGCAGCTGGCCCTGCCGCTCTGCCCGCCGCTGGTGGGGGCTGACTGGCTGGCGAAACACAGGCTGGTGCCGCTGCCTCAGCAGCCGGCCTTAGTTGAGCAGCTCTGGCTGGTGCAGCCGCAGACGGCGGCGGACACCCCAGCAGCGCGGCAGTGCCTGCGGCGGCTGCGCGCTCGGCTCAACCGCGCGGAAAGGTATGCAAAAACCGCATGATTTCCAGAGCTGGGCTGGGTTTCAGA
>JBJTWP010000192.1:0-4053 GCA_046081805.1 Cyanobacteriota bacterium | reverse complement strand
GTGGATGTGCACATCCGCTGGCTGCGCGAAAAGCTGGAGGACAACCCCTCCAACCCCCAGCACCTGATCACGGTGCGGGGATTCGGCTACCGCTTCGGCTGAGTTGATGCTGCGCACCTGGCTCAGCCGGTTTGGGTTGCGGCTGCGTCCGGAGCGGCGCCCCAGCAGCCGCCAGCTACTGCAGTGGCTGGATGGGGCCGCCATGGGCTGGGTGGTGCTGGATCACCGCAATCGGGTGAACCACCTCAACCCCAGGGCCGAGCGCCTGCTCGACCTGAACGTGGGCCGCCTGCTGCTGGGCCGCAGCTTTGAGGCGCTCTGCCCGGATCCAGCCGTGTTGGCCACGATCCGCAGCGCCCGGCGGCTGGATCGCCCCCAGCGGATCGAGTGGCGCCGCGCTGACCTGGAGGTCGATGTGGTGGCCATGCCCGGCCGCGATGGCTGGTTGGCGCTGCAGCTCCAGACCCGACGCACCCTGGACGCCCAGTTGCGGCAGCAGGAGCGCTGGGTGGGGGATGTGGCCCACGAGCTCAAGACGCCCCTCACCGCCCTGCTGCTGGTGGGCGACAGCCTGGCCGCCCAGGTGAATGACCGCAACGTGCGCCTGGTGGAGCGGTTGCAGCGGGAGCTGTTGCGGCTGCAGGAGCTGGTGAGCGATCTGCTGGAGCTCTCCCGGCTGGAAAACACCCTGCCGGGCATGGGCATGCGGCTGGCGCAGCTGGAGGTGCGCAACCTGGTGGAGCAGGTGTGGGCAGGCCTGCGGCCCCTGGCCGAACAGCGGGGCATCCGCCTGGAGCTGGAGGGGCCGGAGGGTCTGAGTCTGCGGGCGGATTCGTCCAGGCTGCACCGCGCCCTGCTCAACCTGCTCGACAACGCCATGCGCTACAGCCCCGACGGTGGGCTGCTGCAGGTGCTGACCAGTGGCCGCAGCGGCTGGTGTCGCATCGCCGTGCGGGACCACGGCCCGGGCTTCAGTGACGAGGATCTGGAACACATGTTCGAGCGGTTCTATCGGGGCGATCCCGCCCGGGTGAAAAGCCAACGCAGCGGCAGTGGCCTGGGCCTCTCCATCGCCCAGCAGATCGTCACCACCCACGGCGGCCGGATCCAGGCCACCAACCACCCGGAGGGGGGTGCGCTCATCGAATTGATTCTTCCCACAGGCGGAGCGACCACCCTTGCCTAAGGTGCGGCACAGAATCGCGATGTCTGCCGGTTGATGAGCTCCATCTACGCGGACAACAGCCTGTCGATCGGCCACACGCCCCTGGTGCGGCTCAACCGGGTCACCCAGGGGTGCCAGGCCCGGGTGCTGGCCAAGATCGAGGGACGCAACCCCGCCTTCTCGGTGAAGTGTCGCATCGGCGCAGCGATGATCTGGCAGGCCGAGAAGGAGGGCCAGCTGGGACCTGGCCAGGAACTGGTGGAACCCACCAGTGGCAACACGGGCATCGCCCTGGCGTTCGTGGCCGCCTCGCGCGGGATTCCCCTCACCCTCACCATGCCGGAGACCATGAGTCTGGAGCGGCGCAAGCTGCTGACCGCCTACGGCGCCCGGCTGGTGCTCACCGAGGGGCGCAGGGGCATGCCCGGCGCGATCGCCGCCGCCAAGGAGCTGGCTGAATCGGATACCGGCCGCTACGTGATGCTCCAGCAGTTCGCCAATCCGGCCAATCCCCAGATCCATCACGACACCACCGGGCCCGAGATCTGGAACGACACCGACGGCCAGGTGGATGTGCTGGTGGCGGGCGTGGGCACCGGCGGCACGATCACCGGCGTGAGCCGTTACATCAAGACCACCCTGGGCAAACCCCTGCTGTCGGTGGCGGTGGAGCCCACCAACAGCCCGGTGATCAGCCAGACCCGCGCCGGCGAGGAGCTGCGGCCCGGGCCCCACAAGATCCAGGGCATCGGGGCCGGCTTCGTTCCCGCCAACCTCGATCTCTCGCTGGTGGACCGCGTCGAGACCGTGGGCGACGACGAGGCGATGACCATGGCCCGCCGCCTGATGCGCGAGGAAGGGATTCTGGCGGGGATCTCCTGCGGGGCGGCCACCGCCGCCGCCCTGCGGGTGGCCCGGGAGGAGTCCTACGCCGGCCGGACGATCGTGGTGGTGCTGCCCGATTCCGGTGAGCGCTACCTCAGTTCGGCCCTGTTTGAAGGGGTGTTCGATGACAAGGGCTTGGCACCCGTCTGAGCTCGCCGCTAAAACAACTCGCCGCAGACCGCCTTCGCCCCCAGGTTCCTTGACCGACTCCCTCACCCCGAACGCCAACCCCGAGCCCAGCCCTGCCCCGGCGCCCGTGGTCGCCGCCGCTGCTGAGCCGGCAACGGTGCCAGAGCTAGCTCCAGCGCAGGAGCCAGCACCAGCGCTGGCCCTGGAGCTGCCGCGGGCGGAACCGGCTCCTCTGGTGGTGTCGCCCCCCAGCTCAGCGCCGGCCCCAGCCCCAGCCGAAGCCGGCGCCGCCGGCGAGGTCTCCGCCCTCCCCCTGCAGCTGATCAACGCGCTGCTGGCCCGGATCGGTGCCACCCCCCTGCACGCCCTGGCCGACCTGCTGCCCCTGCTGCGCATCCTCAGCCTGGCCGTGGCGGCCGCGATCGCCCTCCGGCTCACCAGTGTCACCATCGGCGCCATTGACGACCTGCCGCTGGTGGGGGGCCTGCTGGAGCTGGTCGGGCTGGTGAGCCTGCTGAACTTCCTGGCCCGCAATGCCTTCAAGCAGCAGAAGCGGGCTGAGCTGCTGGTCCGCATCCAGCAGCTCAAGACAGATCTGCTCGGTTGAGGTCGCCGCCGCGATGAGCTACCTGCGCCAGATCATGCAGCGCCTCCACGCCGCCTCCGCCGCGGCGGAGGCCGGTGGCGGTGATCCCGCCGACCACGCCGCCGCGATGCCAGCGGCCCGCGATCCGTTGCTGGGGCTCCACAGCCAGCACTACGCCGAGCAGCTCAGCCGCTGCACCGACGCCATGCTGCGCTACGAGCAGGCCTGGCTGGAGCAGCACCGGGAGGCGCTGGAGCTCTGCCGTCGGCAGCCGGAGATGCTGCATGTGGCGGGCGGTGTCGGCCACCTGCAGCACCTGCTCCAGGAGACCGAGCGATTTGAGCAGCTGTTGGCGGTGGAGATCGGCAAGCGCGGCCTGGCCGCCGATCCCCATCGCCACAGCGTGGTGGCCAACGAGCATGCCTGGGAGCTCAGCCACGCGGCCATCCGTGAGGCCTGGGGGATCTAGGGATCGCCTGCGGGCCTGGCGCGATCGTGGTGCGCTCCCCAGCCGTCTAGGTCGGCATCGTCACGAACTCCTCGGCCACCGAGGGGTGCAGCGCCATCGTGCGATCGAAGTCGGCCTTGGTGGCGCCCATGCCGATGGCGATCGCCGCCATCTGAATGATCTCGGCGGCGTGCTCGCCCACCATGTGGGCCCCGAGCACCTTGCCGGAGGCCTGCTCCACGATCAGCTTGAGCAGCACCTTGGGATCCCGAGCCGACAGCGCCTGGCTCATAGGCCGGAAGCGGGCGCGGTGCACCCGGATACCTTCTGCGCCGTGGCGGGCGATCGCCTGCTCCTCGGTGAGGCCCACCCCGGAGAGCTCCGGCTGGGAGAACACGGCGCTGGCCACCAGGGAGTGGTCCACCTGGCGGGGCCTATGGCCGTAGATCGTGTCGGCGAAGGCGCGGCCCTCATCCACCGCCACGGGCGTGAGGTTGATCCGGTCGGTCACATCGCCCACCGCGTAGATGCCGGGCACGTTGGTGCGCTGGTCGCCGTCCACGGGGATGCGGTGGCCCTCCACCGCCACGCCGGCGGCCTCCAGGTTGAGGCCCTGCAGGAACGGCCGCCGGCCCGTGGCGAGCAGCACCCCGCCGCAGCCGATCTGTTCGCCGCTCTGGGTGGTCACGGCGAGCTCGCCGGGGGCGCACTCACCAGTAATGGCGGCGGGGGAGTGGGTAAAGCGGATCTCGATGCCGGCTGCTTCCATCCCGTCCTGCACCGCCTTGCTCGCTTCCCGATCAAAGCCCCGAAGCAGGTGATCACCCCGCACCAGCTGGG
>JBJTWP010000191.1:0-11771 GCA_046081805.1 Cyanobacteriota bacterium | reverse complement strand
CCCTCCTGGTACGTCGAAGCCCTGACCTACATCAAGGCCAACCACGGCGTCTCCGGCGATGCCGGCGTCATCGCCAACAACTACATCGATTACGCCATCAGCGCTCTCGTCTGAGCTCTCACGGCCATCGTTGTCTCCGGGTCCCCTTCGGGGGACCCTTTTTTCTGGCCGGATCTCCCGCCGGCCCCGGGGATGGCAGCATTCCACAAGCCCCCTCGCACCTGCGCAGAACCATGGCCGGTGACGGCGAACCGATCAGCGAAGCCGAGGCCCTGGAACAGCTGCGCCAGACCGACGACCAATCGCGTCAGTACTACGCGGCCTGGTGGCTGGGGCGCATGCGCAGCCAGCACCCGGAGGCGGTGCCGCTGCTCCAACAGGCCCTGCGCCAACGCAAACCGCGTGACATCGGCGCCGGCGTAGAGAAGAACGCCGTGGCCCGCAATGCGGCCCGGGCCCTCGGCAAGCTGGGCCTGGCCGCCCATGCCGCCATCCCCGACCTGCTCGATACCCTCGACGACGAGGACGACGGGCTGCGGGAGGCGGTCGCCCGCGCCCTGGGGGAACTGAAGGCGCCAACGGCGGTGGCACCGCTGTGCCGCCGGCTGTCCAGTGGCCCGGCCGGCGCCGGCGCCCTGCGCCCGGGTTCCCCCCGACTGCAGGAACCCTGCGAGGCGATGCTCGAAGCCCTGGGCGAGATCGGCCTGGGCAGTCCCGATGTGCTGGCGGTGGTGGAGCCGTTTGTGGACCATGGGTGGCCCCTGATCCGCAGCGCCGCCGCCCGCTCCCTGCTGCAACTCAGCGGCGAGGCCCGCTGGGCCGATGTGCTGCTGGAGCTGCTGGAGCATCCGCAGCTGCAGGTGCGCCGGGCGGCGCTGATGGATCTCGGCGGGGTCGGGTGGCGGCCAGCCCTCAAGGCCATTGAACGGACTCTGGCCGAAAACAGTCTCAAGCTCATCGCCCTGCGCGGCCTCGTGGAACGGGGCTGCGGCGAGCCGAGCGAGGACGCCTTGATGGCCTGCATGGATGCCCTGCTGTGATTCTTCCCACTCCGCTGTGACGACCGCTTCCCTGATCGAGGCCCTGCAACAGGCCGACAGTGGCACCGACCTGCTGGCCGCCACCCGGCGACTGGCTGGCTGCGGCGATCCAGCCGCCGCCCCGGCCTTGGTGGAGGTGCTGGGCTTCAACAACCCTGGCGCCGCCGTGGCGGCCGTGGAGGGGCTGATCCAGCTGGGTGACGGCGCCGTGCCCGCCCTGCTGCAGCTCGATCCCCAGAACTACGGCGCCAGGGCCTGGGCCGTGCGCGCCCTGGCCGGCATCGGCGATGTGCGGGGTCTGGAGCTGCTTGAAGAGGCCCTGGGCACCGATGTGGCAGCCAGCGTGCGCCGGGCTGCCGCCAAAGGCCTGGGCCAGTTGCAGTTGGAGGCCCTGGCGACGGAACAACGGCAGGCGGTGCAGCGGCGCTGCCTAGCGGCCCTGCTGACGGCCCGTGGCGATGGCGAGTGGGTGGTGCGGTATGCCGTGGCCGTGGGACTGGAGTCGCTGGCGGTGCAACTGAAACAGGAGCAGCCGGCCCAGCACGTCCTGGCCCGGGGAGGCCTGGAGGCACTCGCCGAACCGACCTGCGAGGCGGTGCTGGTGGTGCGCCTACGCGCCAACGTGGCCCTTGCACGGCTGGAGGGCTGATGGCCAACGACACCAGGGTGCTGTTCGTGTGCCTCGGCAACATCTGCCGCTCGCCCGCCGCCGAGGGGGTGTTTCTGCACCTGCTGTCCCAGGAGGGGCTGGAGGATCGCTTCGTGGTGGATTCGGCGGGCACTGGCGGCTGGCACGTGGGCCAGCCCGCCGACCGCCGCATGCGCGCCGCCGCTGAACGCCGCGGCATTCACCTGCCCAGCCGCGCCCGCCAGCTCGACGCCGGCGACCTGAGCAGCTTCGACCACATCCTCACGATGGATGCCAGCAACCTGGCGGATGTGCAGGCCCTGGCCAGGGAGGTGGGGGGCGGCAGCGCCCGGATCGAGCCGCTCGTGCGGTACTGCCGCGAGCTCAGGGCCCATGAGGTGCCCGATCCGTATTACGGCGGCCCCGATGGCTTCGAGCACGTGCTCGATCTGCTCGATGACGCCTGCCGCGGCCTGCTGGACGCGCTGCGCTAGCCGGCAGCCGTGCCCGGCCAGGCCTCCTCGGGCACCCGGCTGCGGAACAGATCCACCAGGGTCTGAATCACCGCGTCGATGGTCATGCCGTCGGTGATCAACTCCACCGCATCGGCTGCCATCTGCAGCGGTGCCACTTCCCGGCTGGAATCGAGGTGATCCCGCTCGGCGATCTGGGCCTCCAGATCGTCCAGGGGCGGCACCTCGAAGCCGCGCTGCTCCAGATCCAGGGCGCGGCGACGCGCCCGTTCGCCCACTGTGGCGGTGAGGAACACCTTGAGCTCCGCAGCGGGAAAGACGGCCGTACCGATGTCACGCCCCTCAGCCACCAGGCCGCCGCGCTCGCCCATGGCCCGCTGCTGGCGGGTGAGGGCTTCGCGCACGCAGCCGTGGGCCGCCACCACCGACACCAGGGCGGTGACCTCCGGGCTACGGATCGCGCTGGTCACGTCATGGCCGTTCACGCTCACCTGCTGCTCGCCGCCCACACCGGCACTCAGCCGCAGATCCAGGCCCTCGAGCAGCGGTGCCACTGCCGCCCCATCCGCCGGATCGACACCCTGGCGCTGCACCCACCAGGTGACAGCCCGATACATGGCGCCGGTATCGAGATAAATCAGGCCGAGCCGGGCGGCGAAGGCTCGGGTCACGGTGCTCTTGCCCGCTCCGGCGGGGCCGTCGATGGCAACGATCGGGGAACGACGCATCAGAAACGTGTGATCGATCAGGCGGGCCCCACCACAGTGCACGGCCGCCGCAAGCAGGGCGAGGGCCTGCGGTGCGGGATGGGGGCTCAGGGTGGCCGCCTCCACCAGCTCCACATAATCCACTGCCAGCCCTGCGGCCTCCAGCGCCCGTTGCGCCTGGGCCGCCGCATCGGCGGCGGGCACCCCTGCCTCCACCTGGCACCTGGCCTGGGCGAGGGCCTGGGGGAGGGCCACGGCCTGCTGCCGCTGGGCTGGATTGAGATAGCGGTTGCGGGAGCTGGCGGCCAGGCCATCCGGATCGCGCACCGTGGCGCAGCCCTCGACCACCAAAGGCAGGTTCAGCGCCGCCACCATCTGCCGCAGGATCACCAGCTGCTGCCAGTCCTTTTCACCCAGCAGCATGCGATTGGGCCGAATCAGGGCCAGCAGCCGCGCCACCACCGTGGCCACCCCGTCGAAATGGCCGGGCCGACGGCGACCGCACAGCCCGGCCTGCAATGCAGCGGGCACCCGCAGCCCGAAGACATCGGCTTCGCCGGCCGGATAGATCTCGTCCACCCCGGGGGCGAACAGCACTGCGGTCCCAGCGGCCTCTGCCAGGGCCGCATCGGCCTGCAGATCGCGCGGGTAACGGACGAAGTCTTCCGCAGGGCCGAACTGCAGGGGATTGACGAACACACTCACCACCACCTGGGGGGCCAGGCCGCCAGCTGGCCTCAGCGCTCGCTCGATCAGGCGGCGATGGCCAGGATGCAAAGCACCCATGGTGGGCACGAAGTGCACCGGCAGACGGCAATGGAGGCGCCAGTGGATGAGATCACGAACGGTGGTGATCAACTGCATCCAGCGACACTCCCACACGACCGAAGCCCGTCCACCGAGCGGTGAACGGGCAGGAGAGTTGATTGGGGCCCCTCTGCCAGGCCAGCTTCAAGCCCAGGTCTCGGTTGAGATTTGAAGCCGCTCAGCGCAGCACCTCCAGCTTCACCGGGGCGACACCGCTGGCGGTGAGCCCAAGCTCGCTGGCCGCTCCATGGGCCAGATCGATCACCCGGTTGCCATGGAAGGGGCCGCGATCGTTGATGCGCACCACGGCAGAACGACCATTGCCCAGATTCGTGACCCGCACACGGGTGCCGAAGGGGAGGGTGCGATGGGCCGCAGTGAGGGTGCCGCGACGGAACACTTCTCCGTTGGCGGTGCGGTTTCCGTAGAACCCAGGGCCATACCAACTGGCCTCACCCTTGGCCAGAGCCACCACCTGCGGTTGGGTTGGCACGGGGGCGATGGGCTGGGGAGGCACCTGGGAGGGGACGACATCCTGACCTGGCGCCAGGTCGTCGACCTCACGAATGGCCAGATTGTCACTGGGGACGGCAGGCTTGCGACTGTCATCCCGACCATCGCTCAGTCGCGCCTCAGTGGCGGCCTGAACGGGATCGACCATGGCTGGAGCCAGGGCACTACCGGAGAGAAGCAGGGCGATGGCCCCCAAGGAGAAGGTTCGGCGCATAACAAACGAAACCCGCCGCTGGAAGCGGCAACCACAAGCCAATAAGTGGTTCGCCGGCGTTGGATTGCCACACTGACCAAAAACACGGGTGACGTGAATCGGCTGTAGAAGTGCAGCGAATTCGCCTGCAGAGTTCCTGACGGGGGTAAACAACTCCAGGACCGTAGGGTGATCAGACGGGCCACCTGGCAGACAGGGTCACCGTCAGAGATGGATCAGAATTGGTGATCTCATGACGAAATGCAGGCCCATACAGGCCTAGTAACGACCGGACAAGCCACAAGCTGATCAGTAAACCTGATGTGACGCATAAGCTCGGCCAATGCAAAAATGTGCCGATTACCGAGCCGTCCACCCTCTGGCCTGGAGATCCTGCGGCATGGCAACGGCAGCCTCGCCGGCATCGGAGGATCAGCCACAACCCGGATGGTGTCAGGAGGCGTATGGATTACCGCAGTGCCGGCGTGGATGTGGTGGCGGGCCGCGCCTTTGTGGACCGGATCCGCTCCAGCGTGGACTCCACCCGACGCCCCGAAGTGGTGGGGGGGCTGGGCGGCTTTGGTGGCCTCTGCCGCCTGCCGGCCGGCCTGAAGGAACCCCTGCTCGTGTCGGGCACCGATGGGGTGGGCACCAAGCTCGAGCTGGCCCAGGCCCATGGCCGCCATCACAACGTGGGAATCGACCTGGTGGCCATGTGCGTCAACGACGTGATCACCAGTGGCGCCGATCCCCTGTTCTTTCTCGATTACATCGCAACCGGCAAGCTCACCCCCGAGGCCATGGCCCAGGTGGTGGAGGGCATCGCCGATGGCTGCCGCCAGAGCGGCTGCGCCCTGCTCGGGGGCGAAACCGCTGAAATGCCGGGTTTCTATGGCCCTGGCCGCTACGACCTCGCAGGATTCTGTGTGGCCGTCGTGGAGGCGGCTGAACTGATCGATGGCCAGGCCGTGCGGGCCGGCGACCAGATCCTGGCTGTGGCGAGCAGCGGGGTGCACAGCAACGGCTTCAGTCTGGTGCGCCGCCTCCTGGAGAGCGCTCACGTGGACGGGAGCACTCCGAGCCCCGATGGCGGCGGCACCCTGATCGACGCCCTGCTCACCCCCACCCGCCTCTACGGCGACCTGGTGAAAGGGCTCAGAGCCGCGGCGGTGCCAGTGCATGGCATGGCCCACATCACCGGTGGGGGCCTGCCGGAAAACCTGCCCCGCTGCCTGCCCAACGGGCTGCACGCCGTGGTGGATCCGACCAGCTGGGAGCGGCCGGCCCTGTTCCGCTGGCTCAAGGACACCGGGGACATCCCCGAGCCTGACCTCTGGAACACCTTCAACCTGGGGGTGGGGTTCTGTGTGGTGGTGCCTGCCGATGCCCTGACCTCAGCGCAGGACGTCGCGGAGGCGACCGGCCACCGCAGCTGGCCTCTGGGCACGGTGGCGGCCGGCGCTCCTCCAGGGGCCGCCCCTCTGGCAGGGCTGCCTCTTTGAGCAGCCCGTCACGACGAATCTGCATCAGGTTCGGGAACCCCCCTGCCCCAAGCGGGCGGCCCCTCTAGTGTCTGGCGATACCGCGGCGCGCGGGTTAGCAGTGCCGAGCTTGCGGACAAGGGGCCGCAGCCACGGCAGAGGCCAAGAGACAACGCAACGAATCACAAAACAACGAATCAACGTACGGATTGGTGATGCATTCAGAAATCGGAGCAGCTTCTATCGGAGCAGGTTCTGCGGCCCAGCCACGGGCCCTTACACCGGTGGCGACCAGCGGCCGGATCACCCGGCGGCGCAGCTCGGCTGGGCCGGTGCCTCCGGTGCGACCACAACGCCCCGTCGCGGTGGTGGCTCAGGGGCAGCGGGGCGGCCTGCGACCCACGTTCCTCACCCTGCGTGACCATGGCAAGGTGTTTGTGGCCGATTTACCTCGCCTGTCCGACGGACAACTGGCCCATGTGGCCAAGGAGGCCCGGGAGGTGCTGGAGAGCCTCAGCCGTCGACTGGAGGAGCTGGAGGGTCAGAACTTTCTCACCCAGGCTGAGCGAGACACCCGGATCCGGGCCTCCACCAAGCGGGACGTCACCGAACGGTTCATTCGCGCCATCGAGGAAGAGCAGGGACTGCGCCACAACAATCCAGTGCTGCGGGCCGCTGCCGGCGAATCCCTGGCACGGGCCTTCCTGCAGCTGGCCCGCCATCGCCTGCCCGGAGCCACCTTTGATTCCCTGCTCCAGGAAGCCCTGGTGGCCTGCGGGCCGGAGACAGAGGCCGAAGCCGGCGACAGCCGATGCCAGACAGCCACCGGTGACGACGCCGCAGGCCCTGGGGCGGCTGGACCGAGCCGCCCGCCAGTCATGCCGGTTGTGCTGACCCCCGAACCGGCGACTGGGGCCCGTTGACCATCAGGCACTTTGGAAGGGGTTCGCAGGCATGCGGATCGGCAAGGCCAGCGCCAGCCGATCCAGGGCCTGGCGCTCCCCATCCTGCAGTTGCCAGCCCAGGGCGGCCTGGGCCTCAGCCACCTGGGTCGTTCGCCGCAGGCCGGGGATCGGCACGGCGCCATGGGAACGGCACCAGTTGAGCGCCACAGCCGCCAGGGAGGCGCCGTGGGGTGCCGCGATCCCCTCCATGGCAGCCAGCAGCTCGGCCAGGCCTGGTCCCAACCGGGCAAAGAGCACCCGGCGGGCCCCGGTGAGCCCGTCGCAGCCCTCACCCAGCCGTCGCGCCAGCAATCCCAGGGCCAGAGGGCTGTAGGCGAGCAGCTCGATCCCCAGCTCCTCACAGGTGTCTCGGATCCCACCAGGGGCTATCGGCTCGGGGGCCAGCAGCGAGAACTGCACCTGCAGGCTGGCGAGGCGGATGCCACGGTCGGCCAGATGGGCCTGCACCTGGCGAAGGCGGCGCGGCCCCATGTTCGAGACCCCCAGCTCAGCCACCTCCCCCCGCTCCACCAGATCGGCGAGGCCATCGATCAGGGGCAGCTCCTGCCAGGGGGCATAGCGGGCGGTGCTCCAGTGGAGCTGCACCCGATCGATCCGACCGCCCAGGCGTCGGCGCGAGGCGGCAAAGGCGCGCCGGTAGCCACTGCGGCCCAGGCGCCAGGGGAAGGGGGCGAGCTTGGTGGCCAGACAGAGGCGATCGCGCTGCAGGGCTGGCAGGGCAGCAGCGAACCGGCCCAACAGGGCTTCGCTGCGACCGTTGAAGCGGCCGGTGCCATAGGAATCGGCGCTGTCAAAGAACGGCAGATCCGCAGCAACCGCCGCCTTGAAGGTGGCCTCCAGTTCGGCATCGTGACTGGGGTCGTAGCCCCACAGGAACTGGTTGCCCCAGGCCCAGGTGCCCACGCCGATCCCCGGATGCGTCATCGTGTTGGCGTGCGCCATGCCGTGCCTGCGCCCAGCCTCCCAGAGTGAGCCATCCCAGCATCGCCAACCTTCCCGATCCAGCCGCCCATCGGACCACCGATCACGCCGCTGGGCCGCACCGCGTCGCCAGCATTCCCGCCAGCTCCAGCGCCGAGAGCGACCCAGTGCTCTGCCATCACTGCGGCCGCACCGCGAACAATGGCATTAGCTGCGAAGGGTATTGCGTCGCCGATTCCGGCTACTGACCATGGGGCGCTTCACCGCAGGCAGCAGGGCCATCCCCGGGGCGAGCGGGCTGGCCCTGGCCCTGGCCCTGGCGGCGGCAACCGGCGGGGTTGAAGCGCGCGAACCCAAGCTGGAGCCTGACTTCGGGCACTACAGCGAACAGCTCGTGCGCTGCAGCGTGAGTGGCCCGGGCCAGCAGGGCGATCTGCAGAACTGCGGCCGACTGCGCCTGGAGCAGAAGGTCAAGGGGGTGATGACCGCGCGGTTCAGCCTCAGCGGCGCCGGTGAGCGCTACGGCAGTGCAGACCTGGTCTTCGCGGGGGTGCTGAGCGACGACAGCGAACCGATGCAGTGCCGGGATGATGGTCGCTGCAGGCCACGCTTCCCCCTGGCCTTCCGGGTGACTGTGATCGCCAGCGGTGCCTACGACCAGCGGGGCCTGGCCGCCAGCCTGCCCCGAGCCTGGACAGCCCGAGGCCTATGCCGCATCGAAGCGATGCGGGCAAGCTGCGAGGCGAGCGGAGACGATGGCCGACGCTGGCGCGCCGAAGGCGTCTTCCGCTCCGCTCAGCGAACGCAGGCCTTCCAGCGCTGAGGAAGCCCCATCATGGAGCGGCACCGTGGCCTCCGGCGCCGTGGGACGCCCCAGGGCCATGGCCGGCACAGGGCATCCACTGGCTGCCCATGGGATGGGCGCCGGTGCAGTTGAAGTGCTTCCTGGCAGCGGCAGCGGCCTCCGCCCTGGTGGAGTAGAGGGCCGGTATGCCCTGCTGGGGCGCCTGCTGAGCGCAGGCGGCGGAGGCTGATCCGAGCAACATCAGGGCAAAGGCGAGGCGCTTCACAGCGGAGGGCAGCCTTTCGTCAAAGTTAGGGAAATCCCCCAGGGCGGGGGAAATCTGATCAGGGAATCCGAGCGGATCACAGCCTGAGCCGGGCTGAGCCGGTCGGCGCAGATCCCCGCACCGTCGCCCCTGGCGGTTCCACGCCAGGGGCGTCATGCTGCCGGCTGGAGACCGGTGATCGGATGACCTTCCGCATCAACACCCACGACGCCTGGGGCGTGGTGACGGTCGGGGAGTTTCAGACCCTGGCCGAGGCTCGCGAGGCCTTCAACACGCTCTGCCAAGACCCCTGGTACAAAAACGACGGCGGTGTGAAGGCCTTGGAACTGGAGCAGGGGAATGCCCAGGGCGATCCGCAACGCCTGGCATGGTTTGGGTTCCAATGACGGCTGGTTCCGACTGCTGATCAGGTAAAGAGGCGGCACCCAGATTCGAACTGGGGGTAAAGGATTTGCAATCCTCTGCCTTACCACTTGGCCATGCCGCCATCGGGGAGCAAACTCCCTTGGTTGGATCGTATCAGCCATGGCATGGCCACCCGCTTGCTGGTGCTGAGCAACGGCCATGGCGAAGACCTCATCGCCCTGCGGGTGGTCCAGGCGCTGCTGGAACACCGACCGGGCCTGGCCATCGTCGTGGTGCCGCTGGTGGGCGAAGGCCGCGCCTTCGCGGGTGACGAAGCGGCTGGCCGGCTGCAGCGGATCGGACCTCGGCAGGAGCTGCCCAGCGGCGGCTTCAGCAACCAGAGCCTGAAGGGCATGCTCAGCGATCTGGCCGCAGGGATGCTCGGACTCGGCTGGCAGCAGTGGCGGATCGTGCAACGCTGGGGGCAACGCGGCGAGCCCGTGCTGGCCGTGGGGGATCTGCTGCCCTTGCTGATGGCCTGGGGTGGCGGCGGCCCCTTTGGCTTTATCGGCACCCCCAAGAGCGACTTCACCTGGGCCACGCCACCCCCGGCCGCCTGGCCAGCCAGCGGCTGGGATCGCCTGGCCGACGCCTACCACCGTGGCAAGGGCAGCGAGTGGGACCCCTGGGAATGGGCCCTGATGCGGCACCGCCGCTGCCGACTGGTGGCCCTGCGGGACCGGCTCACAGCCCGGGGGCTGCGTCGCCATGGCGTAGCGGCCCTGGCGCCCGGCAACCCGATGATGGATGGCCTGATCAGAAGCACGCCCCCGCCGTGGCTCGGCGCCGCCGCCGGTCCCCGTGTGCTGCTGCTGCCCGGCAGCCGCATGCCGGAGGCCCTGGGTAACGCCACCCGTCTGGTGCAGGCGCTCACGGCCCTGGCCGAGCAGCACCCCGGGCCACTCACGGCCCTGCTGGCCAGCGGAACCAGCCCTTCCCCGGCAGACCTCATGAATCTGCTGCAGAGGGCGGGCTTCATCCCCGGCGCTGGCCCCGGCCTACCCACCGCCAGGGAGCTGGAGGCCATCGGCGCCGCCGCCTGCTGGCGCCGGGCCCAGCTGAAGCTGCTGATCGGCCCCGGGCGCTTCAGCCACTGGGCCCCCTGGGCCACTGCCGGGCTGGCCACCGCGGGCACCGCCACCGAGCAGCTGGTGGGGCTTGGCATCCCGGCCGTGTCGGTCCCGGGGCCGGGCCCCCAGTTCAACGCGGGATTTGCGCGGCGTCAGAGCCGGCTGCTGGGGGGAGCGGTGCTGCCCTGCCGCACACCCCAGCAAGCTGCCGCACGGCTGGCTGTGCTGCTGAGGGAGCCTCGACTGCGGCGGCAGCTCGGCGCGATCGGACGGGTCCGGATGGGGCCCAGCGGAGGCAGCGCTCGACTGGCGGCCCTGGTGACGGAGCGGCTGCTGGGATGATGCAGCCATCTCCTCAGCCCCAGGCCACCGATGCCCGCCATCCCCGACCGGGCTTACAACGCCACCTGCGCCCGGCTGGCGAGCCATCTGGGGATCAGCCTGGCCTCGGCACGCCGGAAGGTGGACATGAAGGCGGCCCAGGATGGCCTGAAGGACGCCGCCGGCAAGCTGGCCCTGGCCGAAGCGATGCTGGCGGAGGCGCTGGCCAGCGACACCGACAGCCATGCCCTGCTCACGGCCCAGCTGGGGACGGTGGCCAGCGATGCTTACTTCATGACTGAAGACTGACGGCACGCCCAGGTTGGGGGCGGTCCTGCCGCCAGGTCCGTGGGTCTGAGCCCCTCAGCGGGCGCCGCCACTGGAATGCTCGAACAGCAGGTTGAAGCGATGGCGGTCGAGCTCCGCCATTACAGGAATGCAACCGAAGCTCCGCTGGGCCAGATCCCAGCGGTCCTCGCGCCTGAGCATGGCCTCCAGCTGGTCGCGGGCGGGCAGCAGATAGCGCACATCGCCGGCGGCATAGGCCAGCTGGGCCTCGCTGAGATCTTCCACCCGGCCCCAGTCGGAGCTCTGGGCCTGCTTGTCGAGCTCAACGCCCACCAGCTCCTGCACCACGTCTTTGAGCCCGTGCCTCGGGCTGTAGGTGCGGGCGAGGCGGCTGGCCACCTTGGTGCAGAAGATCGGAGCCACCGTGATGTCGAGATTCTCAGCCAGGGCCGCCACGTCGAAGCGGGCGAAGTGGAACACCTTCTCGATCGCCGGGTTCTCGAGCAGCTGCCGCAGCAGTGGTGCGCTGCTCTGGCCCCGCTGGATGCGGATGCAGCAGACGTTGTCGTGGCCATCGCCGATCTGCACCAGGCAGAGGCGATCGCGCCCGTGCACCAGGCCCATGGCCTCGGTGTCGACGGCGACGGCCGGCGCGGCGCTGAGCAGCTCCAGCCACTCCGGGCTGAGATCGCCGTCGAGCACCGCGAAGCGGTTCGGCGCCGAACCGGCGGCCGGGGCGCTGCCGGCCGTTGCGGTCGCGAGGCTGGAGCCGGCAGGAATCGGGGAGGTCACGGGGGCGGGCGGCAGGGGCGGGTCTGCAGCCATCGTCGCGGATGCCCGGACACGCGCCGGATGCCGGACCCACAAGCCACAAGCCACAAGCCACAAG
>JBJTWP010000190.1:0-4271 GCA_046081805.1 Cyanobacteriota bacterium | reverse complement strand
CTCGGCGTCCTCCTTCCAGCGGGGGGTCACCACGGCCCGCACCGTGATGGTGCGCTTGATCGTGAGGATGCCGTTGGCCCTGGGGCGGTAGTGCGGGCCCACAGGCTGACAGCTGGCCAGGCCGGGGGCAAGAGCCGGATCCCCGCCCCCGCGCTTGCTCAACGGCCGGCGTAGATCGCCTAGATCGCGGCGGCATCGAGGGCGACGATGCGGTCGCGCCGCTGCGTGAGGGTCTGGGTGAGCAGGCCGTTGTCGGTGCTGAAGGGCTCCACCAGCGCCACCCCCGCCAGCCGCTCGTCACCGCGGGCGCCGGGGCGGGCCGCCAGGCGCCGGTTCAACCGGCTGGTGAACGCCTTGAGCAGGGCCGGATCGGCGCCGGCGGGCCTGCCGTCAGTGGAGGCGCCGGGCTCGGGCAGCCCCTGCTCGCGGGCAAAGGCCTGCAGCGTCTCGGGCTTCGGCACCACCAGGGCACCGAGCGACTTGCGGTCGTGGCCCACCAGCATCACCTGCTCCACCAGCGTGCAGGCCACCAGGCAGTCCTCCAGCGGACCGGGCTCGATGTTCTCACCGCTGCTGAGCACGATCGTGTCCTTGGCGCGACCGGTGAGCACCAGGGAGCCATCGGCCAGCAGCTGGCCCAGGTCGCCGGTGTCGAACCAGCCCTCGCCATCGAGCACCTTGGCGCTGGCCTCGGGCTTGTGGAAGTAGCCGGCCATCACCTGGGGGCCGCGGGCCAGCACCAGGCCCCGCTCGCCGATCGCCAGGCAGCGGCGGCTCTCGGGATCCACCACTTTGATGGCCGTGTCGGGCAGGGGCTGGCCGGCGCTGCCGCGGCGGTTGGTCCAGCGGCGGCGGCAGCTGAGCACCGGGCTGGTTTCGGTGAGGCCGTAGCCCACCAGCAGCTCGATGCCGATCGCCTCAAAGAAGCCATCCACATGCAGGGCCAGGGCCCCGCCACCGCTGATGGCCGTGCGCAGGGCACCGCCCGCCAGCTGCTGGCGCAGCTTCGGCCAGAGCAGCGCCGCGGCCAGCCCATGCAGGGGCCAGCGCAGGGCCGCCTTCACCGCGGCGATCGCCCGGGCCAGGCCCGGTTCGGGGGCGAGGGTGAGATCGAGGGACTGGCGGCGGCTCAGGCCATAGCGGCGGCTGTTGGCCAGGGCAGCGCGCAGCAGTCGCTGGCGCGAGGCGGGCATGGCGGCCAGCGCGTCCTCGAAACCGGAGAGCAGGGCCTCCCACAGCCGCGGCACGCTGATCAGGTACTGGGGCCGCACCTTCTGCAGGTCACCCCGCAACTGCTTGAGAGTGGTGTAGGTCTGGCGGCAGCCGCAGGAGAGCAGGAAATACTCGGCGGCGCGCTCATAGGCGTGCCAGATCGGCAGCACGCTCAGCACCCGGTCGCCCGGGGAGGGCTGCACCGCCACCCCGAGACTGCGCAGCTGGTGGAGCAGGTTGGCGTGGCTGAGGGGCACGCCCTTGGGCTCACCGGTGGTGCCGGAGGTGTAGAGGATCGTGGCTGTGCGGCCCGGATCGGCCGGGGCTGCGGCCAGAGGCCCGGAGGCCAGCAGGACCGCCTGACCCCGTTCGATCAGGTCCAGCCAGCGGTGGCAGGGCACCGCTGGCGCCACCTGGCCGAGCTCCCCCTCCAGCACCACCACGAAGCGCAGCCGCCCCAGCTGGTCGCGGCCCGGGGCCAGCTTCTCCAGCAGCGCCGCCGACTCCACCACCAGGCCAATGGCGCCGGAGTCGCGCAGGATGTAGCGCAGCTCCTCCGCCGGGGCGCTGCTGCCGCGCACCGCGTCGGTGGCGCCGGCCCGCATCAGGCCCTGGTCGGCCTGCAGCCAGCGGGGACCGTTTTCAGCGAACAGCGCCACCACATCGCCGGGGCGCACCCCGAGGGCCGAGAAGCCGGCGGCAGCCTGCTCAATGGCCCCGTGCAGCTGGCGGAAGCTGAGCGTGACGGGCGGCTGGGCATGGGGCGCCTCCAGCGCCACCGCATCGCCATACAGCTGCTCGAGCCGCGCCCAGAGCTGCTCGATGCCGCTCAGGCCGCTCCAGTCAGTGCGCTCGGCGAGGGCCTGCCGGTCGCGCTCACTGGCCGTCCAGTGAATCTCGGCGGGTCGGGCAGCGGACACGGCGGCAAGGGATTGGTGCGTCAAGGCTTACAGCACCTCCAGCCGTTCCTGTGGATCAGGCGCCCGCAACAGCAGATCGAAACGGGCGGCGAATGCCTGCAGCAGGGGCGGCGCCACGGCCTCGGGGGTGAGCTCGGCGCGCCAGTCCGCCAGGCACCCCACCGGACGATCGGCGATGCCGCAGGGCACCACGGCCCCGAAGCCCTCCAGGCTGCAGTTCACGTTGAGGGCCAGGCCGTGCTGGCTGATCCAGCGGCGCGCCCCCACCCCGATCGCCGCCACCTTCCGCCCCTCCAGCCACACTCCGGTGAGCCCCTCGATCCGGCCAGCCGGCAGGCCGAAGCCGGCCAGCAGATCGATCACCACCTGCTCCAGCTGGCGCAGATAGAGGTGAAGGTCAGCGCCGTGGCGCTGCAGGTTCAGCACGGGATAGAGCACCAGCTGTCCCGGGCAGTGGTGGGTCACCTCGCCGCCGCGGTCGATGCGGTGCAGCGGCAGGGGGGGAGCGGCCGGATCGAAGCGCAGGAAGCCCGGATCGGCGCCCCGGCCGAGGGTGTAACAGGGCTCGTGCTGGAGCAGCAGCACCGCATCGGGGCCCTCGGGATCCGCCAGCAGCCGGGCCTGCAGCTGCTGCTGGGCCCGCCAGCCCCGCTCGAACGGCAGCGGCGCGGCGCCGCTGCGATCGAAAAGGATTGCGTCGAGGCCGGGAATCATCGACATGCCCACCTAGCGTTGACTGACCAGAGCACCGGAGGCGGTGGCCATCTGATGAAACTGCTGATTCACGGCCGCAATCTTGAAGTGACCCCGGCCATTCGGGACTACACGGAAACCAAACTGACCCGGGCGATCAGTCACTTCGAGGGGCTGGTCAAGGAGGCCGACGTGCATCTCTCCGTGGCGCGCAATCCGCGCGTGCCGCAGCAGATCGCTGAAGTCACGATGTTCGCCAACGGCACCGTGATCCGCGCCCAGGAGAAGAGCGAGAATCTTTACGCCAGCATCGATTTGGTGGCCAGCAAGCTGAGCCGCCAGCTGCACCGCTACAAAGACCGACTCCAGGAGTCCCACCAGGGACCGGTACATCGCTCCGCCCGTGACGAGGAGGCCGGCGCCGCCAGCCTGCCGCCGCCCGGAACCGCCCTCACCGATGGCAAGGAGGCTGAACTGCCCAGCCGGGGCGTGCGACGCAAGTATTTCACCATGCCATCGATGAGCCTCGATGAGGCCCTGCATCAGCTGGAGCTGATCGACCACGACTTCTACCTCTTCCGGGAGGCCGAGAGCGGCCAGCTGCAGGTGGTGTATCGCCGCAACCACGGCGGCTTCGGGGTGATCCAGGCCAAGGAGTGACCCCCGATCTCCCGGATGTCGCCCCGCTGATCGACCACGCCCTGCTGGATCCCCATCAGGGCCGGGAGGCCCTGCAGCGCTGCTGCGAGGAGGCCCGTCACTTCGGCTTCGCCGGGGTGTGCGTGGCCTCCCGCTGGGCCCAGGCCGCCCGCGAGTGCCTGCCGCTGCAGGGCAGTGGCAAGGGTGCCACCCCCAGGCTGATCCCGGTGGTGGGCTTTCCCTTCGGTGCGGTGCCAGCCGCCGTGAAGCGGGCCGAGGCTGAGCACGCGGCGGCTGTCGGGGCCGATGAGCTCGATGTGGTGCCCGATTTCGGCGCCCTGGCCGATGGCGATGCCAGCGCCGTGCTGGCCGACCTGGCACCGATCTGCGAGTTGGGGATCCCGGTGAAGGTGATCGTGGAGGTGGGGCGGCTGGACGCCGCAGCCCTGGAGCTGCTGGTGGAGGTGAGCCTCGATGCCGGCGTTCGCTTCCTCAAGAGCGGCAGCGGCTTCGGGCCGGCCGTCACCCCAGCCCAGGTGGAACGGCTGCGGCAGTTGGCCCGGGGCCGGGCCGCGATCAAGGCCTCCGGCGGCATCAGCAGCCTGGAGCAGGCCTACGCCCTGGTGGAGGCCGGTGCCAGCCGGCTGGGCACCAGCCGTGGCGTGGTCCTGATGCAGGCCCTGCGCTCCCGTGCCTGAACGCCGCCTGGAGGGCCTGGCCCTCAGCGCCAAACCCCTGGGCGAAAGCGACCGGCTGCTCACCCTGCTCAGCGACAGCGAGGGGATCACGCGGCTGGCTGTGCCTGGG
>JBJTWP010000189.1:0-3543 GCA_046081805.1 Cyanobacteriota bacterium | reverse complement strand
GGCGCAGCGGCAGCCGCCGGCCGACCGGCGGCTGCCGCTGCCTCCGTGACCGGCTCCACGTTGATCGGGCGGATGCCACGCCGGCGCAGATTGCGCCGGGCCTCCACCATGCTGGCCGCCCGCAGTTGGAGCTGACGCTCCTGGCCCCGGGCATTGGTGTAGGTGGCCACGAAGGATTCCATGGCGGTCAGGTCTCCAGTAACCGTTGAAGTTCCTCGGCGCGACTGGTCTTGTTCATCGCCTCATCCTCACTCACCACGTCCTGTTGCACTAGGTCGGCCAGGGCCCGCTCCAGCGTCTGCATCCCATACTGGCCTCCCGTCTGCATGAGCGAGTAGAGCTGGGCTGTCTTGCCTTCCCGGATCAGGTTGGCCGAGGCGGGGTTGTTCACCAGGATCTCCTGGGCCATCACCCGCCCAAACTGCCCAGGGGACGGGTTCTTGCGCCTCAGCAGGGTCTGGGAGAACACGGCGGCCAGGCTGTTGCTGAGCTGGACCCGGATCTGGGTCTGCTGGGCGGGGGGGAAGACATCGACCATTCGGTCAACGGTCTGGGCGGCGGAACTGGTGTGGAGCGTTCCGAACACCAGGTGGCCGGTCTCGGCGGCGCTGATCGCCAGCTGGATCGTCTCCAGGTCGCGCATTTCCCCCACCAGGATCACGTCGGGGTCTTCCCGCAGGGCGGCCCGCAGGGCGTTGGAGAAGCTGCGGGTATCCTGACTCACCTCCCGCTGATGGATCACGGCGCGGATACTGCGGTAGGTGAATTCAATCGGATCTTCAATCGTGAGGATGTGCTCTGAGCGGGTCTGGTTGATGTGGTCGAGCAGGGCGGCCAGCGTGGTGGTCTTGCCGGAACCCGTGGGGCCGGTCACCAGCACCAGGCCCCGCGGCCGGCGGCTCATCTCCTCGACGATCGGGGGCATTCCGAGAGCCTCCAGCTTCGGAATCGTGTTGCCTAGTGCCCTCAGACAGGCGGCATAGGTGCCTCGCTGGCGATACACATTCACCCGGAAGCGGGAGACACCCCTCAAGCCATAGGAACAATCCAGCTCCCAGTTCTGCTCCAGATCCTTGCGCTGGGAGTTGTTGAGAATAGAGAAGATGAGCTTGTTGCAGACTTCTTCCGTGAGCCTGTCTTCCCGCATCGTCTGCAATTGACCGTTGAAGCGCCCGTAGGGCGGCAGACCGGCGGAAATGTGGAGGTCGCTGCCTCCCCGCTCCACCAATTCGGTCATCAGGTCTTCAATGAGCAGATCCATACAGGCCTCAGTCTCTGGTGGTCAGACAGTAGGGGCATTCAAGCCACTCCTCCTGCAGCCCTGCCCCGCAGCCGTTGCAGGTGAGGGTGTGGAGAGAGCGGGCCCGACGCTCCGCTTCCAGGCCCGTATCGGTGAGCAGCATCCGCTCCACTTCCTCAAGGGTTGTGTGGCCTTCCCGCACCAGATCCAAGCCGTAGCCGAGCAGGGTCTTCATACCGCCCTCCAACGCCATGCGCCGCAGCGAGTCGGTGGAGGCTCGCTTGGAGACAGCAGCAGCAATATTATCATTCATCACCAAAACTTCGTAGACTCCCACCCGACCTTTATAGCCCTTTCCCTGACAGTGTGGACAGGAATCCGGGCTGTGATTAGTGCGAAGCGCCTTGTAAAATGTGATGTTTGCTTCCCGGCTGGCAAGCAGGCCAAAACGTGCCAATTCCTCGGCGCTGGGTGTGTAGGCAATGCGGCAATGGCTGCAGACCCGCCGCACCAGGCGCTGGGAGACAGTCCCCAGCAGCGAGGAGCTCACCAGGAACGGCTCAACGCCCATCTCATCGAGGCGGGAAAAGGCGCTGACCGCGTCGTTGCAGTGCAGGGTGGTGAGCACCAGGTGGCCCGTGAGTGAGGCCTCAATGGCTGTTTTGGCCGTTTCCAGGTCGCGCGTCTCCCCCACAAGCAGCACATCCGGATCCTGACGCATGAACGCCCGCAGGGCTGTGCTGAAGTCAAAACCCTTGTCCCGATTCACCTGGGACTGGGTGATTCCCTTGAGCGTGTATTCAATCGGATCTTCAACAGTGGAGATGTTGATGGTGGGATCATTGCGCTCCGCCAGGAGGGCGTACAGGGTGGTGCTCTTCCCTGAGCCCGTCGGACCCGTCACCAGGATCATCCCGTAGGGCTTGGCCCCCATCGAACGCAGCCTCTGGCGGGCCTCCTGACTGGTGATCAGGGTGTCGAGACCCAACTGGGTGGCGCCGCTGTCGAGCAGGCGCATCACCACCTTCTCGCCGTGGCGGCTGGGCAGCGTGTTGACCCGGAAGTCCATCTTCCGCCCCCTGTACAGGCGGCGGATCCGGCCGTCCTGGGGCACGCGCCGCTCGGCAATGTCCAGGTCGGACATGATCTTGAGCCGTGATGTGACGGCGGGGATCAGGCTCTTGGGCAAATCCTCCAGCAGCTTCACCAGCACACCATCGAGGCGAAAACGTACCTCCAGGCAGTTCTCCTGGGGTTCGACGTGAATGTCGCTGGCGCCGCTTTGGAGTGCCTCGATCAGGATCCGGTCCACCAAGCTCACCACCGGTGAGCCGTTGAGGGCCGTGCTGGAAATCTCCAGATCCTCCTGGCTCTCAACCTCCTCGAGTTCCGATTGCCCGGTGAGGTTCAGCTCCTCCACCAGGGAGCGGGTGGAGCTCGTCGCCGCCGGTTTGGCTGGGGGTTGTGGTGTCGGCGGCTTGGCTGGCTCCCGCTGCCTGGACTCCAGGGCGGCGGCGAGCTCGGAGGCCAGGGCCAGGTGGAGCCGGCAGCCATTGCCCTCCTCATCCCCAAATTCCTGGATCAGCGCCTGGCGCTGGTCCGCTCCCCAGTGGCTGGGCACGGCCACCCCCAGCTTGCCGTTCAGCCGCTGCAGCGGCAGGGCCCCCAGGGCCCGCCAGCGCTCCAGGGAGAGCCCCTTGCCATCCTGGAGCAGGGCGGGATCGGCGGTGGCCAGTTCCAGGGGCGTGACCACCCGTTCTCCCAGGAGCAATTCCAGCTCCAGGCGCTGTTGGGCCGGGGTGGTGGCATCCGGAACGGGCCGAGCGGGGGTGAGCGTCATGGCGATCCGGAGGTGCGGGCTTCCGCCGCTTGTGGGGGGCGGGGCCTGAGTTCCAACATGTCTAGAACCAAATTCAGAGTCCGTCACCCATGAGTGACGATCCCTCCATGAGCGTTGAGAGCAGCCTGGGTTTCGAGCCGCGGCCCGAGGGCACTCCCGAGCTGGGCGAAGCCGCCACCAACGCCTCGGTGGAGGCCGGCTCCGCCGAGGTGACGACGGATGCCACCCTGGAGGCCGGCACGCCGCCTGACCATCAGGCGGCTCTGGTCGACGATCCCGCGGAGCGCGCCGCCCGGTTGGAGGCCGAGCTCTCCGCCCTCAAGGCCCAGTACGACAACCTCAACGGCCAGTACATGCGGCTGGCGGCCGACTTCGACAACTTCCGCAAGCGCCAGGCCCGCGACACCGACGACCTGCGCCTGCAGATCGCCTGCAGCACCCTCAGCGAGATCCTGCCGGTGGT
>JBJTWP010000188.1:0-3200 GCA_046081805.1 Cyanobacteriota bacterium | reverse complement strand
CCATGGCGGCGCCGCGCATCCTGTTCGGGCTCAGCCGCGATGGGCTGTTCCCCGGTTTCGCCGCCGGGGTGAACGCGGGGGGAACGCCGGCAGCCGCGTTGCTGCTCACCACCGCTGCCGCGGCGCTGCTGGTGCTGGGGGGCTCGTTTGAGCGGCTGCTGGGGATGGGGGCGTTTCTCTATGTGTGCCTGCCCCTGGCGGGCATCGCCGCCCTGGTGGGGCTGCGCTGGCGGGCGCCGGAGCTGGAGCGCCCCTTTCGCACCTGGGCCTATCCCCTGCCGCCCCTGCTGGTGGCCGGCGTGTCGGTGGCGTTTCTGGCGGGGGCGCTGCTCAGCGATGGCCAGGACGGACTGCTGGCCCTGGGCCTGGTGCTGGCCGGCACGCCCCTGCTGCTGTTCAGCCCGCCTGCAGCAGCTGCCACGCCTGCCGCAGGGTCTGGGCCTCCCCCAGATTCCCCGGAACGGTGAGCACCGGCAGCGCCGGCTCAGGGGCGTCGGTGGGGGTGAGCACCAGCGACAACCCCGGCAGCAGCTGGCCCTGCAGCTCCACCACGTCCACCCCCAGGCCATTGGCCAGCAGGGTGTGGCTGGTGATGCCGCCCTTGCTGATCACGTAGCCGAGCCGGGGCGCCAGCCGGGCCGCCAGGCGCGCCATCAGGCGCGCCAGCTCCGTTCCCAGGCGCCGGCGCTCAGCGGCACTGGCGCAGGGCACTTCGCCCCGGGAGGTGAACAGCACCGGTGTGGCGCCCGCGGCCAGCACCAGCTCGAGCTCGTCCAGCCACTGGCGCTCCAGCGACGCCAGCAGCTCCCGGGGGGCCGGCCCCTCCACCACCCGGGCCAGCTTGGCCACGGGAATCTCCACACCCCCACAGCCCGGAGTCTCCAGCAGAACGGCCAGCTGCGCATCAGCCAGGGGCACGTGGGACCCCACCAGCACCAGCCCCGGCCGGGGCTGGCCATCGGCGCCCTGGCGCCGCAGCCGAGCCAGCCCCCTGGCCGCCAGGGGCTGCGGGGGAATCGGCGCCAGGCCATTGAGCAGGCTCGCGGCCGACTGGAACAGGAACCGCCGCGGCCGCTGCCATGGTGTTGCCGCCGCGGGCACACCCAGGGCCCGCACCGCCCGACCGAGGGCCGCCAGGTGCTGGGGCTCCTGGGCGTCCACCACCACCATCGCCCCAGCTGGCAGCTCGGCCAGCCGCTGCTGCAGCGCCCCCTGGCCAGCCTCCAGCTCCGCCAGGCCCAGGTGGTGCACCTCGTTGGCTGAAATTCGCCCGCCCGTTTTCGCCTCCACCCAGGCCGGCAGATGGCTGGTGCCGTAGCCGAACAGCCGATCGCGGGCAAAAGGCGTGGTGTGCACGGGCTCACCATGCAGCAGATGCACCCCGCCCACGGTGGTGCGACCGCCCGGCAGGAAGGCTGGCGCCAGCAGGGTGGCGTCGAAGGGGCCCAGCTCCTGCTCGATCGCCTCCACCTCCAGGGGAAAGTGCCCGCGCAGGGTGGAATCACCCCGGCTCACGATCAGCCAGCGATCGATCTCTCCTGCGGCTTCGGCCTCCTCCAGCAGGGGCTTGAGGGCACGGCAGATCTCCGCCACCCGCTGGCGAGCCTCCACAGGCCCCAGGGCCCGGGTGTTGGCCAGCACGAACAGCAGCGGCGACGGGTGGGCCAGACCCCGCCGGAGGGTGCCCGGATCCCAGCGCAGCAGCAGCGGGCAGCTGTGCACCGTCTGCGACCCGGTGGGGTCGTCATCCACAACGATCACCTTCAGCCGCTCGGGCCCGTCCACTGCCATGGCACCATCGTGCCGTGAACACCCCTGAGCCCCGCGAGCTGCAGGAGCTGGTGCGGGAGCTGCACCAGCACGCTGCCCCCTGGCTGCCCAGCGGGCTGGCAACCCGGCTGGCCTGGGGGCCACCTGTGCAACCTGCCCCTGGCGAAACCCAGCCCACCGTGATCAGCACGGCCCGGCTCGACCGCATCCTGGAGCACAACCCCGGCGACTTCACGGTGACCGTGCAGGCCGGCACCCCGCTGCAGGCGCTGCAGGAGGCGCTGGCCGAAGACCGGCAGTGGCTGGCGGTGGACTGGCCCTGGGGCAGCCGCGCCAGCGGCGCGGGCAGCGGCAGCATCGGCGGCCTGGTGGCCCGCGGGCTGGCCGGGGGGTACCGCCAGCGCTATCTGGGCATCCGCGACCAGCTGATCGGGATTCAGTTGATGCGCAGCGACGGCACCCTGGCACGGGCCGGCGGCAAGGTGGTGAAGAACGTGGCCGGCTACGACCTGATGCGGCTGCTGTGCGGCAGCTGGGGGTCACTGGCCCTGATCACCGGGCTCACGCTGCGCACCCTGCCGGTGCCGCCGGAACGCCGCGGCCTCTGGCTCAGGGGCCCGCTCGATTCCCTCGCCGCCCTCAGCCGCTGGCTGCTGAATTCCAGCCTCAGCCCCGAGCGGGTGGAGTGGCTGCGGCTGGCTGGGGCCGAGCCGGGGGTGCTGGTGAGCCTGGCCAGCATCAGCCCCCAAACCCTGGATGAGCAGGTGGCCTGCATCGGCGCCAAGGCGGCCGACCACGGCTGCGACAGGGAGTGCCTCACGGGCGAGGCGCTGCTGGAGCGGCTCGACCAGGGCCGGGGGGCGGGGTCTGCTGCCGGCTGGCTGCTGCGGCTTGGCGTGCGGCCCGACCATGGGCCCGAACTGCTGCAGGAAGCGGCCCTCACCGAAATCCCGATCGTGCTGGGGGCGGCAAGCGGCCTGGCCATGGCCTGGGCCGATGGACCAGCCCTGCCGGCCTACCGGGTGGAGCAACTGAGGCGCCGCTGCCAGGAGCTGGGCGGCTACCTCACCGTGCTCAGCCAACCCGCTGGCAGCGCAGTTCCTGCCTGGCTCGATGCCCCGTCTCGCCCCCTGATCGAGGCGGTGAAACGCCAGTTCGACCCGAAACAGCAACTGGCCCGTGGCCGCCTGCCCGGCGTCACACCCCCTGACTGGGCCTACAGCGCCTCCAGCCGGCCGTGGCAAAGGTGATCGGGGGTCGGTGCCGCCGTCCCTGGAGGCCAGCGGGACTGCCCCTAACTGCGCGCCCCCAGCCACTCCAGCAGCGCCGCATTCACCTGGTCGGGCACCTCATCGTGGGGGCAGTGGCCGGCTTCGAGCACCACTTCGGTGGTGGCAGCGGGGGCGTGGCACTGGAAGGCGGCGCGGCGG
>JBJTWP010000187.1:0-5330 GCA_046081805.1 Cyanobacteriota bacterium | reverse complement strand
GAGCGATCAGGACAAGCCGCCCACACCCGGCGCAACCCGCCAGGAAAGCGATGCCATGGGCGCCATCGCCGTGCCCGCCGAGCACTACTGGGGTGCCCAGACCCAGCGCTCGCTCCACTACTTCCCCTTCGGCCCGCCCATGCCCCTGGCCGTGGTGCCTGCCTTCGGCCAGCTCAAGGCGGCCTGCGCCGAGGTGAACCAGGCCAAAGGCAAGCTCAGCCCCGAGCTGGCCGCCCTGATCCTGGCCGCTGCCGAGGAGGTGGCCGCCGGCACGCTCGACGGGGAGTTCCCGCTCAGGGTGTGGCAGACGGGTTCCGGCACCCAGACCAACATGAACGTGAACGAGGTGATCGCCAACCGGGCGATCGAGGCCGCGGGCGGTGTGCTCGGCGGCAAGAGCCCGGTGCACCCCAACGACCACGTGAACCTCAGCCAGTCGAGCAACGACACCTTCCCGGCGGCGTTGCACGTGGCGGTGGCGCTGGAGCTGACGCGCTCATTGATTCCGGCCGTGCAGGGGCTGATCGCCGCCCTGCGCGAGAAGGCCCAGGCCTACGCCGCCATCATCAAGATCGGCCGCACCCACCTGCAGGACGCGGTGCCCCTGAGCCTGGGGCAGGAGTTCAGCGGCTACGGGGCCCAGCTGGACCTGGGGCTCGAGAGTCTGGGGGCGGCCATGCCCCAGGTGCTGCAGCTGGCGATCGGCGGCACGGCCGTGGGGACGGGGCTCAATGCGCCGCCGGGGTTCGGCGAGGCGGTGGCGGCACGGCTGGCCGAGCGGCTGGGCCTGCCCTTCACCAGTGCGCCCAACAAGTTCCAGGCCCTCGCGGGCCATGAGCCCCTGGCCGCCGCCCACGGCGCCCTCACGGTGCTGGCCGGCTCGCTGATGAAGATCGCCAAGGACATCCGCTGGCTCGCCAGCGGGCCGCGCTGCGGCCTGGGGGAACTGGTGATCCCCGAGAACGAGCCCGGCTCGTCGATCATGCCGGGCAAGGTGAATCCCACCCAGTGCGAGAGCCTCACGATGCTGGCCGTGCAGGTGATGGGGAACAACACCGCCGTGCAACTCGCCGCCAGCCAGGGCAACTTCGAGCTGAACGTGTTCAAGCCGGTGATCGCCCGCAACGTGCTCGAGAGCATCGAGCTGCTGGCGGGCGGCTGCGAGGGCTTCCGCCGCTTCTGCATCGAGGGTCTCACCGCCAACGAAGCCCGCATTGCCACGCTGCTGGACCAGAGCCTGATGCTGGTGACGGCCCTCACCCCCGCCATCGGCTACGACCGGGCCAGCGCCATCGCCAAACATGCCCACCACCAGCAGCTGAGCCTCAAGCAGGCCGCCCTGGAGCTGGGCGCCCTGGATGCCGAGAGCTTCGAGCGCCTGGTGAGGCCCGAGCAGATGATCTGAGCTGGCTGGGCCGCAGCGCCTGGTGCAGGCCGAACCGCGCCGCCTGGGGCTGGCTGACGGTGGCGGTGGGCGCGTCGCCGCGCTTCCATGACCATGGGCGGGAACCAGGGGAGACCAGCCGATGCGAGCTCAGATCATCTGGGTGGTGGATGACGATCCGGAGTTGCGGCGCCTGCTGGACGCCGTGCTGCAGCAGCAGGGCTTTCAGGTGCGCTGCCTGGAGAACAGCGCCCAGCTGGACGCCTGGCTGCTGCGGCAGCGCCCCGATCTGGTGGTGCTCGATCTGATGCTCCCGCAGGAGGACGGTCTCAGCTGGCTGCGGCGACTGCGGGACCGCGGCGATGACCTGCCGGTGCTGATGCTCACCGCGCGGGCCGATGGCATCGACCGGATCATCGGCCTGGAGCAGGGTGCCGACGACTACCTGGGCAAGCCCTTCCTGCCGCGGGAGCTCACCGCCCGCATCGAGGCGGTGCTGCGGCGGCGGGCGCCGCTGCCAGCGGGAGCACCACTGCCGGAGGGTGAGCTGGTGAGCTTCGGGCCCTTCCAGCTCGATCCCTGCCGTCGCAGCCTGCAGCGCAACGGGGAACCGCTGCCCCTCACCAGCGGGGAGTTCAGCCTGCTGCAGGTCTTCGTGAGCCATCCCCACCGGCCCCTGTCCCGGGAGCGGCTGGTGGAACTGGCGCGGGGGCCCGGCAGCGACACCGAGAGCCGAAGCATGGATGTGCAGGTGTCCCGTCTGCGCCGCCTGCTGGAGCAGGAGCCGGCCCGCCCCCGCTGGATCCAGACCGTATGGGGCTATGGCTATGTGTTTGTGCCCGATGGCCAGCCGCGGCCATGAGACGGCGCCCCCTGCGGCTGTTGCTGATGGTGGGGGCCGGCGGCGCCGCTGGGCTGGTGACGGCCGTGGCCGTGCAACTGCTGATGGCCCAACGGCTGGAGCGGCTGGCGATGCGCCGGCTGGGCCTGGACACCGCCCTGCAGGTCAGGCTGGTGGAGCTGGCCCTGGAACGGCTGCCGCGCGAAGGGGTGGCCGCCGCCAGCGGCCTGGACCTGCTGGCCAGCCCAGCGGTCCGGCAGCCCGCCCGAAGCGGAGCCAACACCGGAGCGGAGCGGGCGGCCCTGATGCTGCAACGGGAACTGTGTCGCCAGCTGACCAGCTGTCCGCGGGTGCGCGGCGATGGCCGCGGCGGGGCTGGCGTGTGGGTGGAGTTGCCCTCGACCCTGGAGCCCGCCTGGCTATGGGTGCCACTGCCCCGGGTGACGGTGTGGCCGCCGCGAGCCGCCGTGATCAGCCTGTCCACAGTGGCGGCGGCCCTGGTGGTCACCAGCCTCTACCTGGAGCTGGAGGTGCGGCGCCCCTTGCTCGCCCTGCGCCGCAGCGTGAACGCCGTGAACCTCGACAGCCAGCTGACGCTGCTGCCGCCGGCGGGCACGCCAGCCATCCAGCAGGTGACGGAGCGCTTCAACGCCATGGTGCAGCGCCTGGAGCGGGGTCGCCGCGAGCAGGCCACGATGCTGGCCGGCATCGCCCACGATCTGCGGGCCCCGCTCACCAGGCTGCGACTGCGGCTGGCGATCGGCCCCGGCCCTGACGACGCGGTGCGCCACCAGGCGGATCTCGATGCCCTGGAGCGCATGATCGCCCAATTCATGGCCTATGCCGCCAGCCAGCGGCAGGAACCCTGGCTGAAGGTCAGGCTGGATGAGCTGGTGGGGGAGGCCGCCGCCGCGGTCGGCGTGGATCTGGAGCTCGACCTGCAGCCCCTGGAGGCAGTGGTGCAACCCGTGGCCCTGGGGCGCGCCGTGACCAACCTGCTGGACAATGCGATGACCTACGGCACCCCGCCGCTGCGCATCAGCCTCCAGCGGCTCGATCTCCGGCGCGCCAGCCTCCGATCCCCGAACCCCAAGAACCGCAGCCACACCCCCCAGGACCAGGCTGAAGCGGCTGACGGGTTTGTGATCCAGGTGGCGGACTGCGGTCCCGGCCTCACCCCAGCCGCCTGGCAGCGGGCCCTGGAACCCTTTCAGCGGCTCGATCCAGCCCGCGGCGGCCATGGTCACTGCGGCCTTGGCCTGGCCATTGCCCAGCATGGGGCCAGGCTCCACGGCGGCGAACTGGGCTGCGAGCAGCTGGCGCCGAGCCAGGGCCATCCGCAGCGCTTCGCGGTGTGGCTCAGCGGGCGGTCACATCCGGTCACATCCCCGCCGGCCCCGGTCACCGTCAGGTCACACCCTGACGCCAGGGTTGGGCGGTCCTGAGCTTCAACCACCCAGCCATGTCCCGTTTGCTTCCCCTGGCCGCCGCCCTGCTCCTGGGCGTCGGCAGCACCGCGGCCGCCAGCGCCCAGGGCATGCCCCAGCCGCCGGAGGGCCGAGATCCCGGCCGCAGACTGCCGCTGCTGCGCCTCACCCCCGAACAGCAGCAACAACTCTTCCCGGGCCGGAAGTCCCTGGTGCTGGAGCAGCAGCGGGAGCACATCGCCCTGCTGGAACGCAGTCGCGCCTGCGTGGGCCGGGCCGACAGCGCCACGGTCCTCAACCGCTGCCTGCAGCAGGAGCGACGCGACTACCAGGCCCTGCGCAGCCGCATCCGCGACCAGATGCGCGCCCTGTTCAGCGCGAACGGCATTCCCTTCCCTGAACCGGAGCGCAGGCCCCTGCGCCGCGGCCAGCCCCTGGGCGGTTCCCCCCAGGAGAGCATCTGAGGCCGGCACCCGGTGGGATCGGGCTGTGGCCTGCAGGATGGCGGTTCCCTCGCTTCACCAGCTGGAGGCAACGAGGAAAGTCCGGTGCGGGCGGGTTCACCCGCGCAAGTCCGGCGCTGTCCCGCAGCTGTGATGGATCGGGCAGCCGGGCCCGAGCCTCAGACAGAACGCTCGCCGCCGGGAGTACCCTTCCCCCGCCGCGAGTCCCCTACCTCCAGCGCGGACCGGGTTCGACATTGGCCCCCCATTGTCACGGCCCAGCCTGGCCGTGCTGGCTGGCGCCGCCGCCCTGGCCCTGATGCTGGCCGCCCAGCCGGCGGAAGCGCACGACATCGCGGACCGAGGGACCACTGCCGGGGACTTGGGATCACATGACAAGGAACACGCCAAAGAGATCAACAAGCGATTTCCATTTGTGAACTTTGAAGGTGGCGATTTTTCCGGTACCGATGTCCCCTCTATATCGCCCAAAGCCCCTGTCCCCACAGGGGCTGTTTTGTTCTTCAACCACTCCCAACAGCACCAAACGGATCCGATGCCTGGCACCATCACCCACCTCCGTTGCCAAACCTGAGCGACGCTTTTTACTCCTATGTTAATCTCAAATATTTCCACCCGCAGCATCACTAGTCGCCTGCAGTCTTGACCACTACTGATACATCTATCTCATCAGCTCTACTAACCCATACTTCGCTCCCTGTCACCGTCACTGATGCCATTGGCGTTTCTAAATCTCACCGCAACCTGATGCCACTGGTCTGAGATTGACAGCTGGTGGCTCGGGGCCGCTCTGCGGCTCAAGGCAAGCCGGGGACGTGGCGCTGGAACGTCGCATCCCGCCGCTGTAGGCCCACTTGGCCCATTCCACCCCTTGAAGGTTCAGGCCTCTGGCCAGCTGCTCAGCTGTGCGGGCAAAGAAGGATGGGGGAGGGTGGTGAGAGGGGGCGGAGGCCATGGGAGTGACAGCAGGAATCATTGTGTTGTTATGTGAAGGATCACTGACAGCAGCGATTGGTGGTGATGGGATATTTTGCATTAGTAACATGTGTGTTATGGCGAATTCGGAACTTTCGGTCCTGCTTGCCAAGCTCAAAGAGGATGCTGAATTCCGGGAGAAGCTTCAAAGCACTGAAGATCTTGATGCTGCTGAGGCGTTAGTACAGGAAGCCGGCTTTGCTGTGAGCAAGGCTGATTGGCTCAAGTATCAGGAAGAG
>JBJTWP010000186.1:0-7006 GCA_046081805.1 Cyanobacteriota bacterium | reverse complement strand
CCCCATCTGCTCGAGCGCGGGCAAGATATCCGAACGATTCAGGAACTCTCGGGTCACTCGGATCTCAATACCACCATGATCTATACCGACGACCCCAAGCGCGGCCCGATGGGCGCCATCAGCCCAGCCGACCTGCAGCAGCAGCACCATGGGGATGCCGGGCTCGATAACCACTGTTCACTGTGGGCACAATTGCCTTCAAGCGGTTGTGGCAGATGGGATCTCTCTTGCTACGCGGAGGTGGTTCACGGACAGGAGCAGAGCCGGCATGGTGGTTCACGGAAACCATTCATTTAGACTTGGCCCCACGGTCAAGAGCTAGAATAAGCTGGCGCTGTACATGAACAAATGCATAGTTTGCAAGGTATCGCATATGAAATTGCGGAGGCTCAGCTAGACCAGGCAAGGATGCTGGCAGACAGAGTTCAGGCTATGCGTACCACGGGTGCGCTTACTCCAGAGGTGCTGGGCAAGCTTCGAAAATACGTTAAAATCAAGAATATCTACAACTCAAATGCAATTGAAGGCAGCACACTTGACGTTGGTGAAACCCGATTGGTTGTTGAACAGGGTTTAACTATTAGTGGAAAACCTCTGAAAGACCAAGCGGAAGCAAAAAATCTATCTGCCGCCCTTGACTTTCTTGAAGAGCTGGCAAAAAACATTGAAACCCCAATCACAGAAGCAGATATTCGACAGCTCCACTATTTAGTTCTCACAGATAACAACCGAGTGAATGCTGGGTGGTATCGATTGGTCCCGGTTGAAATTGGAGGGTCGGCATTTAAGCCACCCAACCCCGAGCACATATCAGGTGAAATGAATAAGTTTGGCGAATGGCTTAAGTCAGCTAGCAGCCCAGGGTCCATGTTTAAGCAAGATGAAGCTATTCTTGTGGCCAGTGCTGCACATACCTGGTTTGTTACAATCCACCCATTCGTTGATGGCAACGGAAGAGTGGCAAGGCTCCTGATGAATTTGCTATTTATGCGCTATGGTTTCCCAATAGCCGTGATTACCAGAGAAGACCGTACGAGATACTACGATGCTCTGGAACTATCTCAGGTTTCCGATTTAACTGGCGTTGTCTCCCTTGTTTCTGAGTCTATTGAAGAGAGCCTTGAGGAGTACGAGGCAGCTGCCTCTGAACAGAGAGATGCCCAGGAATGGGCGAAATCTGTTGCACTCAAGTTTGGAGCCAAAGAAAAGATTACCGCATCAAACCATTACGAGGTGTGGAAGAATGCAATGGAGCTTTTAAAAAGTCTAATTAGACAGACCGCAGACCTTCTAGATGCCAATGCAAACGTAGGAAAGATATATTTCACTGACTTTGGTAATCTTGGATTTGAAAAGTACCTTTCTCTAAAAAAATATGGCTCTGCTAAGAAGACTTGGTTTTTTCGCATTGACTTTAAGATCGGGACAAGATCGGCTCGATACCTATTTTTCTTTGCATCTCCAAGCCATGAAATGCGCGACCTTGGAGTTGACGTGACACTCCATCTAAGCAGAGAAGAACCAGCGGGATCCTTTCACTACGAATTTCTTGATCAGATAACTGCGCCAAATGTGCCTAACATCGTGGAGATCGGATACAATCCTGAGTCTGAAGCATTTGTTGTTCGAGGAGTCGATTCGCGTGTTCGAGAAGAGAAGGTTGACTCTCTCTGCAGATTCTTTATCCAGGAGGTTGTGGAACAAAACTTCGGAGGCTAACAATGCCATGCACCTGAGCCGCCCCCACAAGGCTATCTTCTTCGGCGAACAACCTCTGCGGCCAGGTGATGGGCAGCGTCAGGTAGAGAGGAAGACCGTGGTCGGTATCTTCGGCGTGATGGTGGTGATTTTGTGCGTCGAAATTCCTCAGAAGAGTTGCTCCTTACAGTTTCTACGTCTACAGTCACGAGCAAAACGGACCTTTCCATCTTCATGTCGAATGAGATAGGGCGTTGTGCAAGGTCTGTCTTGTTGCTGTCGCACTGTTTTCGAGTCTTGATTTCAGCGCCAGAAAGCTGCGTGAGATTGAGCGGCTCATCAGCTAGAAAGGGGCTATTCTGAAGAAAACATGGGAGGAGTTTTATGGTTAACCCTTGTGCGGGTGACAGATGTTGCCTTGACAGAAATCGGGCTGATCGTCGACTTGGCTGATGGTCATTCTATCTTGGTCCCGTTGGCTTGGTTCGCAAGGCTTCTGCATGCAACTTCCCAGCATCGTGAAAACCGACCGGTTGCTGGGACTGGTTATGCAATCCGCTGGCCAGATGTCGATGAGGATGTCAGTGGGCAAGGCCTGCTTCGTGATGCGCAAGACCCCTGACAATGGAACTCGTGAGCTAACCTTGACATGGAGAAGAATAGGTCACGACTTCCGGTATCCCGGATGTCTGGTCCGCCGCTGATGCTGGGCGTCAGGCCTGGCTCTCCTCGGTGAACGAGATTCCGTTGGCCATGCAGAAGGCCTTGAGATGCTTCTGCAGCCGATTGCGCAGGGCGCGGTCGGGCTTGTAGGCAAGGCGCTTCCACGGCAGCAGGGGAGCCTCGAGATTCACCGAGAGAACGGTCTCTTCGACAGGGGAGCCTTCCTCGAGCGGGCCCACGTAGGAGAAGGCGATCCAGATCGGCGCTCGGTTGCGTGAGCCGATCCAGAAGCCCCAGCCGTAATCCTCCCCGATCGGGTCGCCGAGCGTGACAGCGGTTCCTTCCTGGCGCGCGATGAACGCCCAGACCTCCTCAGCAAACCAGCGGCCCGGGGTGCCGTTGACCGTTTCCGCACCGCTGGGATCGCCGCTGAAGCGGTCTGTGCTGACGCGAAGAAGGCCATCCGACCAGGGATCCTGGGCTTCGAGAACCACAAGCCGGAGATTGGCCACCGAGATCAGGGCCGCCAGAGCGATCCAGGGCGAGAAGAACACCCCGGCCGGCACAGATCTGAAGATCGCCAGCCTGGGGTCTGCCAACGCCAGCGCCAGCGTGAGCAGGCCGAAGGGGAGGAACAGCAGAACGGTGGCGAGCAGGGGGCCGGAGAGCAGAGCCCAGACAACTGCACCCCTTGGGGGCCCTGTACGCAACGGCTCAGCGGCGGGGTCTGTCTTCGCCATTCCCTCCTCCCGTGCCGGTGATCGCGATGGGACCGGTTGATGGGTGACTCTGACAACAGATCAGGGCAGCGGCCAGACCTGATGCCAGCCGGGTGGATGCACGGCACCTGCCCCACTGGCTCCAGCAGCAACCCGATGCAGGCGGTGGCGAAGCTGGTGAGCTGATTGGTTGACCCAGGGGCGACCCGGTGCTCCCAAGGGCTCTGCCTGACGCCCCCTGAGCTGGCTGTGCAAGTTTCCGGCGCCGAGGCGTCCCACAGATGCCCTGTGCCGCGAACAGACGCGATGCGATTCCCCCTCACCCGTCGGCGCCTCGTGGGCTTCGGGGTGGTGGTGCTGGCCGCCATCCCCACGATCGTCGCCGCCCAGCGGCACGCGCCCGGCGAGATCCTCGGGGCCGACGGGGCACGCCGCATCTACGAGGAGATCGTGCGCCGCAGCGGCGATCCCGCCCCGGTGGAATGGCTGGGCCAGGGCCTGGTGCGCACCCGGATCTTCCCGATTCTTCCCGGAGTGCAGAAGCGGGTGGTGCTGCGCTACACCCAGCCCGCCCGGCGCGAGGGCGATGCCCTGCGGGTCGACTGGCGGGCGTCGGGCGAAGCGATGGGCACCAGCTGACGGTTGTGGTCTGCGGAGTGCCAAGGGACGGGGCCGATGCGGCCAAGCGTGATCCGTAGCGGATTGAACGGCCTGATGGTGCTGATCAGCCAGGCCACTCAGTTGTGCCTTGAACTTCAAGAAGACGCTATTGAGAAGCTTGATGTTTGGGCGCAGGGGGGTCTGAGGGTGAGAATAGAGCCATGGCGAAGCACTCAGCGGGTCAAGCGATGATCAGCGTTCTCAGGGCCTGCAGGCCTGGTGCGCTGAAAATGATTGTCTTTCTGATGATTGTGTTGCTCGTTGATTCAGGCTGCGCTCTCAGGTCATCAGATTTTGAATCGTTTATGCGGATCTCGCTTCCATCCCAAGTCAAGGTTGACAAGATGGATGGCAACTGGGGCAAAGACCCTTGGAGGTGCTGGGAGCTGTCACCGGTTAACGAGGAACTCAAGCAGAACTTGATTGCCCTGTGGAGCTTGAAGCCTGATGCTCAGGCGTTCAACGGGGTGGCTAGCGGTGGACGCCTTTATTGCCAGATTCATGGCCTGGAAGAGAGCTACTCTGGAAGTTCAGACTCGTATCGAGCCGTTGGAATCAAAGCTGGCAAGATGTTTGTCTACTTCTACAATGGCTAAACTCGATTTTGCGGCCTAGTATCCTGATTTGGCGGCAGGGAACGAAGCCCAGTGAGGCTGGGCCAGCCAGTCATGCGAAAGCAGGTTGGTGGGCCTTGTCCGCTGGCTGGGGTTGATCATTCCGCGTCAATCAAGCGCTGTGGCTGTCGCCATGGCGACGACCTGCCGCAAGCAGGCCAGGCCGATCCGCACAACGCCCATGCCTCGCTGCCAGCGGGGATCCAGCTGCCGATGCAGTCCTGGCAGGCTGATCGCAACGTCCTGGGATCGAGGTTGCTGACCATGTACCAGGGCTGCCCGATCCCGTTCCCGATCCCCGAGTCATGGGCCCTGAGTCATGGGCCCACAGCAGGCCCAACCACCCCGGCCAGGGGCGAGAATGATTCTCATGCAGGCTGACGCCATGGCTGTGGCCGGCCTGGCTTGTGCCCGCTGCCCAGTCCCCCGCTACCCAATCGCCCCTTGCCGATGGAGCCCATGCTCCCCCTGATCGCCCGTGCAGGCGCCTTCTGCCTGGCGCTGGTTCTGGCCGGCTGCGGCGCACCCCGCCAGATCGCCCCTGATCCAGCCGCAGACAGGGCGTTCAAGGTGGTCACCACCTTCCTGCTGATCACCCTGTTCACCCGAGCCGTGGCGGGTGACTGCGCCACGGTCACCTCCCTGATCCCTCCAAGCCTGGGCCCCCACGATTTCCAGGCCAAGCCCGGGGACCTGACTGCCCTGAGCCAGGCCCGGGTGCTGGTGAAGAACGGTCTGGAGCTGGAGGGCTTCCTCGAGCAGCTCGTGGTCTCCGCCGGCAATCCCAGGCTGGAGGTGATTGATTCCAGCCGCGGCGTCGCCACCCTGGCCACGGACCACCAGGACGGCGGCCATGCCGATGCCCATGGCCATGGCCATGATCACGGCGCGGTGAATCCCCACATCTGGCTGGATCCGCTGCGGGCGGTGCAGCAGGTGGAAACCATCCGCGATGGTCTGGTGAAGGCTGATCCCAGCTGCGCTGAGGGCTACCGCCGCAACGCGGCCGCCTCCATCGCCCAGCTGCGCCAACTGCACAGCGAGATTGCCGCTCAACTCAAGCCCTATCGGGGCCAAACGTTTGTGGCCTTCCACGATGTGGCCCCCTACTTCGCCCAGCGCTACGGCCTCAAGGCCGAGTTCCTGGTGGATGTGCCCGCAGTGAATCCCTCCCCCGCCGATCTGCGCCGGGTGGCCGCCCAGGTGCGGCGCAGCCAGCTCCGGGCCCTGCTCAGCGAACCCCAGCAGGGCAGCCGCTCCTTCAACGCCCTGGCCAGGGATCTGGGGGTGCGGGTGAGTGTGTTCGATCCGCTGGAGACCGCCACGGAGGAGGCCGCCAGGGATCCGGCTACCTACGGGCGCGTGATGCGCGCCAACGCCGCGGGCCTGCGCCAGGCCTTCGGCGGCTGAGTCTGGCGGAGACGGGCGGCACGGCCGTCATCGGCAGGAGCTTGGAGGCGTGGTCGGGGTCCCCTCACCGATCCGGCTCGTCGCGCCTGGTGCGCTGCGCGAATCCGCGAATCCTGACGAGCGATCTCCAGCAAGTCAGCTTTAGTGGAGATATGGGGGAGGATGGGCGGCCACGGCGCCGCTCCGGCGTCCCAGTCCCCGTCTCCATGGTTCGCCTTCACTCCGGCCGCGGTGCCGCGGCCGTCGGTCTGCTCATGCCGGCTGTCCTCGGCTGCAACCTCGCCGCCTCAGGTTCCGAGCGCAGCTCTCAGCTGAACCTGGCTGGCCTCAGTCAGTACAGCTCCAGCGAGCAGGTCACCAGCATCGCCCAGTTCTCCGACGTCAAGCCCACCGACTGGACCTACCAGGCCCTGGGCAACCTGATTGAGCGCTACGGCTGCGTGGCCGGCTACCCCAACGGCACTTTCAAGGGGGGCCAGGCCCTGACCCGCTTCGAGGCGGCGGCCCTGCTGAATGCCTGCCTCGACCGCGTCAGCGAAACCACCGATGAGCTCAAGCGGCTGATGAAGGAGTTCGAGAAGGAACTCGCCATCCTCAAGGCCCGCGTCGATGGCCTGGATGCGCGGGTGGGCGCGCTGGAGGCCAACCAGTTCTCCACCACCACCAAGCTCAGCGGCCAGGCCACCTTTGTGGTGGGGGCCAATGCCTTTTCCGGCTCGGCGGTCAACACGGGGGCCAACACCTTCAACCGGGTGGATCCCGCCACGGGCCTTCCACGGGTGGATCCCGCCACGGGCCGTCCACAGGATCCCGACCCGCTGCCCAATGCCACCACCTTCAACTACGACCTGCAGCTGACCTTTGACACCAGTTTCAGCGGCAAGGATCTGCTGCGCACCAACCTGCGGGCCGGCAACTTCGGCCGCAGTGTCTTCGGCGGTGAACCCCATGCCCTGGCGCTGTCCACGCTGGAGGTGGCCTTTGAGGAGGATGCGGGGCCGAATGTCGTGGGCATCGATAAGCTCTTCTACCAATGGCCCATCGGCGGGGGAGTCACGGCCACCCTGGGCGCTCGCGTGGGCCAGGAAGACATGCTGGCGCTGTGGCCCAGCGTGTACCCGGCTGACACCGTTCTGAACGTGATGACAGTGAATGGTGCGCCGGCGGCCTACAGCAAGAATCTTGGAGCTGGTGCCGGCCTCTGGTGGCAGAGCAACGGCTTCAGCCTGAGTGCCAACTACG
>JBJTWP010000185.1:0-4677 GCA_046081805.1 Cyanobacteriota bacterium | reverse complement strand
CTCCTGCTTCTCGTTCCGGCCGCCCTCCACCAGCACTGCCGGGTCCACCACGTTGCCCAGCGACTTGCTCATCTTGCGGCCCTTCTCATCGAGGGTGAAGCCATGGGTGAGCACCCGTTTGTAAGGGGCCTGGCCGTTCACAGCCACCGAGGTGAGCAGGCTGCTCTGGAACCAGCCCCGGTGCTGATCGCTCCCCTCCAGATAGAGGTCGGCGGGGTACCGCAACCCAGGACGGCCGGCGATGGCTGGCGCGCTCAGGCCGGCCGCCGTGGTATTTCCCACAGCCAGCCCGCCGAGCACACCGGCCCACGACGAGCCGGAATCGAACCACACGTCCATCGTGTCGGTGCCCTTGCGCCACTGGGCCGCCTCACCGGCGAGCTCGGGCGGCAGCAGGCCCGCCTCATCGCGCTGCCACCACACATCGCCACCGTGGTCGGCGATCAGCGTCTGGATGTGGCTGATGGTGGCAACATTGAGCAGCACGTCACCGGTTTCGCGGTGATAGAACACCGGAATCGGCACACCCCAGGTGCGCTGGCGCGAGATGCACCAGTCGCCCCGCTCGCGCACCATCGATTCGATCCGGTTGCGGCCACTGGCAGGCAGCCAGTCCACCTGATCGATCGCCGCCAGGGCCTGCTCGCGGAAGCCCTCCACCGAGGCGAACCACTGCTCGGTGGCCCGGAAGATCGTGGGCTTCTTGGTGCGCCAGTCGTAGGGATAGCGGTGTGCATAGCGCTGCTGTTTGAGCAGGGCCCCCGCCTGCTCCAGGGCCGCGATGATCGCCAGGTTGGCGTCCTTGAGCACATTGAGCCCGGCAAAGGGGCCGGCCTCGCTGGTGAGGTTGCCCGCCTCATCCACCGGGCAGAGCACCGCCAGGCCGTACTTGCGGCCGGTGTTGAAGTCGTCCACACCGTGGCCGGGGGCGGTGTGCACCAGGCCCGTGCCGCTCTCGGTGGTGATGTAGTCGCCCCCCAGCACCACCGGGCTGGTGCGCTCCAGCAGCGGGTGGCGGTAGGTGAGTCCCTCCAGCTCGGCGCCCTTCAGCCGCACCACCTCGGTGAGGCTGAGCTCCAGGGTGGTCTGCAGGGTGTCCACCAGCTCGGCTGCCACCACCAGGTGGCTCGCCCCCGCGGCGGCTTCACCCTCCACCCGGCACACGGCGTAGTCGAGGTTGCCGTTCACCGACACCGCCAGGTTGGCCGGCAGGGTCCAGGGGGTGGTGGTCCAGATCGCCACCGCCAGCTCCCTGGCCGCTGGGCCCAGTTTCCGTTCAAGACTCTCCGGCAGGCCCACCACCGGGAAGGCCACGTAGATGCTCGGCGAGGTGTGGCCGTCGGGGTAGTCCAGTTCCGCCTCGGCCAGGGCGGTGCGGGAGCTGGGGCTCCAGTGCACCGGCTTGAGGCCCCGGTAGATGTGGCCGGCCAGCACCATCCGGCCAAACACGCCGATCTGGGCCGCCTCGTAGTTCTTCTGGAGGGTGAGGTAGGGCGCGTCCCAGTCGCCCCAGATGCCCCAGCGCCGGAAGCCGCTCTTCTGAGCCTCCACCTGCTCCAGGGCATAGGCGTGGGCTTTCTCCCGCAGGCTCCCGGGGGTGAGTGCCTGGCGCTCGCTGCTGCTCAGCCCCTGGAGCACCTTCAGCTCGATCGGCAGGCCGTGGCAGTCCCAGCCCGGCACGAACACCGCCTTGCGGCCCTGCAGCAGGGCCGTCTTGTTGATGATGTCCTTGAGGATCTTGTTGAGGGCGTGGCCCACGTGCAGGGCCCCGTTGGCATAGGGCGGCCCGTCGTGCAGCGTGAACGGCTCGCCGGGGTTCTCGCGACTGAGGCGCTCGTAGATCCGCTTCTCGGCCCAGAACGCCTGCAGTTCCGGCTCGCGCACCTTGGCGTTGGCCCGCATGTGGAAGGGCGTCTGCAGCAGGTTGAGCGTGTCCTTGTAGGCGGGAGCCGGGCTGGCGGTCACGGCGCCGGTGGCAGCAACGGGCGATTATCCCGCTTCGCCGCTGGCCTCCTGCTGGGGCTCAGGGCTGGGCCTCTGGCCGGGCTCGTCGGCCGCAGCATCGAGCAGGGGGTCGATCGCATCCAGCGAGGGGATCACTGTGGTGGCTGGGGGTTCGGGTGCCGGGGGGGGCGCAGGTGATGCGGCGTCCTCCGGCCGCACCCAGCGCTTGCCGCTGCCCCTGGGCGCGCGTCTGGCGGCGATCCAGCCGCCCACCACGGCGCCGCTGCCACTGGCAATCGTCACCAATTTCGCCACCGATGCCCCCAGCTGATCCAGCACCGTCCGCCAGCGCTCGGCACTCCACAGGAGCTGCCGCTCCTCCGGGCTGAGCCGGAACCAGCGCCCCTGGCCCACCTCCACCGCCAGGCGACCGATCAGCAGCCCGCCACAGAGCACCCCCAGCATCGGTGCGCCCGTGAGCCGGTCGGCACTGGTGACGAGCACCAGGCCCAGCAGCAGCACCACCGCGCCCCACACCGCGTCGCGGGGGCGGCTCAGTTCCGGCGCCAGCAGCGGCAACAGCAACACGGCGAGGCCCAGCAGCAGTGCCAGGGCGCCGCCCAAGGTGGCGAGCATGGCCGGGGATGGGGAGCGAGGACTCCCATTGTGGATTGCCTACACTCGTGACCATGCCCACCTGGCGGAATCGGTAGACGCGCTGGGTTTAGGTTCCAGTGGCTTCGGCCGTGGGGGTTCAAGTCCCCCGGTGGGCATCTCGTCTGGGCCAGGTCCCAGGCACCGGCCCGGGCTCCCTCGCCACTGGCCAGCGGCGGGAGTGGCTCTCGCCAGCCCGGTGCGCTTGCCTAAGTTGCAATCCCGCAACCCCATGGGGCCCGCCGTATCCCGATGACTCAGGCTCCGGCTGCTGGTTCCACCGGCCTGGCGGGCTTTCCCAGCCTCCATCCCGAGCTGCCGCGCTCGGTGCCCAAGCACTTTCTCGATCCCCCCAGCCCCTGGAACCCCACGGTGGGCCTGTTCCTGGGGGGCTATGGCCTGGCGGTCCTCACCATCTACGGCTGGTTCGTGGGCCAGTGGCCCCTGCCGGTGCTGCTGCTGCTGGGCTTTCTGGCCCTGCACCTGGAGGGCACCGTGATTCACGACGCCTGCCACAACGCCGCCCATCCCAACCACATCTGGAATGCGGTGATGGGCCATGGCGCCGCCATGCTGCTGGGCTTCAGCTTTCCGGTGTTCACGCGAGTGCATCTACAGCACCACGCCCATGTGAACGACCCGAAGCACGACCCCGATCACATCGTGAGTACCTTCGGGCCGCTTTGGCTGATCGCGCCGCGGTTTTTTTATCACGAGATCTTCTTCTTCCAGCGTCGTCTCTGGCGCCGCTATGAGTTATTGGAGTGGGGCATCGCCCGCGGCATCTTCATCGCTATCGTGGTGGCGGCGGCGAGATACCAGTTCCAGCCCTTCATTTTCAATTGCTGGTTCGCGCCGGCCCTGATGGTGGGTGTCACCCTGGGGCTATTCTTTGACTATCTTCCCCACCGGCCATTTCAGTCACGCAACCGCTGGCACAATGCCCGGGTGTATCCCGGCAGGCTGATGAACTGGCTGATCATGGGCCAGAACTATCACCTGATTCATCACCTCTGGCCGCCGATCCCCTGGTTTGAATACAAGCCTGCTTACGAGGCCACGCGCCACATCCTGGATGCGAAAGGTTCACCGCAGCGTCTGGGCATGTTTGAAACCAAGGCCGACGCCCTCAATTTCTTCTACGACATTTTTCTGGGGGTGCGCAGCCACCGCAAGAAGCGCAGCAAGCTACGTCCTCTTGCGGCACTGATGCCTACCCGTCATGCCCGGCGGCGGGTGCTGGATCTCCTCCACCGCACAGCAGTTTCACCGGTGCGCTGATCCAGTGCGCTGATCTTCAGTCGCCCAGGATCTTCGGCACCCGGAAGAAGTCGCCCTCGCGCTTGGGGGCTTCATTGAGCAGGTCTTCGCGCACCTCGGTGGGCACCACCACGTCATCGCGGGTCACGTTCACCACTTCCACAGCGCGGGTGGTGGCAGGCACGCCTTCGGTGTCCACGGCCTCCAGATGGGCCACGTAATCGAGGATCCGCTCCAGCTGACCGGTGTAGGTGGCGATCTTCTGCTCGGGCAGATCGAGGCGGGCCAGCTCGGCCACCTTGCGCACGTCGTCGGCGGAGATGTGGCTCATCGGGCTGTGCAGGCTGGCGGGACGCTAGCGCTCAGGCCGGTTCGGCCAGAAACTCAGCCAGATCGTCCACCAGGGCGGTGGCGGCAATGTCGAGGAAGCGCGCGCCGTGATCGGCCGTGGCCAGGTAGGGGTCCGACCCCATGCGGCCATCGGGGTGACGGCGGCGGAAATCCTCCGGACCGTGGATCGGGCCGGCCGGGGCCGCCTCGGGCAGGGGACGCTGCTTGGCCACCAGGCTGGGCTCCAGGTGCAGGGTGAGGGCGATCTCGCTGGGGGTGGCGTGGTGGCCTTCCCGCTCGCCGTACAGATTCCGCGCCTCGCGCATCACCGGCCCGGCCGTGAACCAGTTGGCCAGACGGCAGCGCAGGGCCTCGGCATGGGGCAGGCCACGGCTGGCGGCCGTGCCGTAGGCCTGGGCGAAGGCGGCGCGGGCCGTGGCGATGTTGCCGCCGTGGCCGTTGATCACAAAGATCCGCTCGAAGCCGTGG
>JBJTWP010000184.1:0-3919 GCA_046081805.1 Cyanobacteriota bacterium | reverse complement strand
GCTGCGCACCGGCATCCAGAACACCGTTGGTGATACGAGCCGCCAGGTGCGTATCAACGTGGTGGAAGTGGAGCGCGTCGACGCCGACGCCTTCCTGCTGGCCGAGTACATCGCCCAGCAGCTGGAGAAGCGCGTCGCCTTCCGCCGTGTGATCCGCATGGCTGTGCAGCGGGCCCAACGGGCTGGCGTGCTTGGCCTCAAGATCCAGGTGAGCGGTCGCCTCAATGGCGCCGAAATCGCCCGCACCGAGTGGACCCGTGAAGGCCGTGTGCCCCTGCACACCCTGCGCGCGGACATTGACTACGCCACCAAACTGGCCAGCACCACCTACGGGGTGCTGGGCATCAAGGTGTGGGTCTTCAAGGGCGAGGTACTGCCTGGCCAGAAGGAGCAGGTGCCGGTAGGCGCCGCCCCCCGCCGCCGGACCAGCCGGCAGCCCCAACAGTTCGAAGACCGCTCCAACGAGGAGTGATCAGGAGGCCTAAACCATGCTGAGTCCCAAACGCGTCACATTCCGCAAACAGCAGCGCGGCCGCATGCGCGGCATCGCCACCCGCGGCAACACCATCGCCTTCGGGCAATTTGCCCTCCAGGCCCAGGAATGCGGGTGGATCACCTCCCGCCAGATCGAGGCCAGCCGTCGGGCCATGACCCGCTATGTCAAGCGGGGCGGCAAGATCTGGATCCGGATTTTCCCCGACAAGCCCGTCACGATGCGCCCCGCCGAAACCCGCATGGGTTCCGGTAAGGGCAACCCGGAATTCTGGGTGGCCGTGATCAAGCCGGGGCGCATCCTGTTCGAGATGGGTGGGACCGACATCACCCCCGAAATCGCACGGGAAGCCATGCGTCTGGCGCAGTACAAGCTGCCCGTGAAAACCAAGTTCCTCACCCTGGCAGACCAAGAGGCGACCCAGGTGGAGGACGAGGCCGCCTCGGCCGTGCCCGCCACCGTGGAGTCCTGACCATGGCCCGCCCCGCCATCGCTGAAGTGCGCAAGCTCAGCAGCGACCAGATCAACGATCAGATCGACGCCACCCGGCGCGAACTGTTCGACCTGCGCTTCCAGCAGGCCACCAGCCGCCTGGAAAACCCGCACCGTTTCAAGCAGGCCCGCATCAAGCTGGCCCAGCTGCTCACGGTGCGGGGCGAGCAAGCGCACTCCGCCACGGCCACTCCAGCCTCCTGATTTCCCTCTCCATTCCCATGGCTACCAAGGAACGGGTCGGCACCGTCGTCAGCGACAAGATGGACAAAACGGTGGTGGTGGCGGTTGAAAACCGCTTCCCCCATCCCATCTACAAGAAGACGGTGAGCCGCACCACCCGCTACAAGGCTCACGATGAAGCCAACAGCTGCAAGGTGGGCGACCGGGTTCGCATCACCGAAACCCGGCCCCTCAGCCGCACCAAGCGCTGGAACGTGGCCGAAGTGATCTCCACGGTCAACTGAGGAGGACCTCCCGATGATCCAACAGGAAACCTTCCTCAACGTCGCTGACAACAGTGGCGCCAAGCGCATCCAGTGCATCCGCGTGCTGGGCACCAATCGCCGCTACGCCCACGTCGGTGACGTGATCGTGGCCGCCGTGAAGGACGCCATGCCCAACATGGGCGTGAAGAAGTCCGACGTGGTGAAGGCCGTTGTGGTGCGAACCAATGCCACCCTGCGCCGCGACACCGGCAATTCCATCCGGTTCGACGACAACGCCGCAGTGATCCTGGGCAACGACAACAACCCCAAGGGAACCCGCGTGTTCGGACCCGTGGCCCGTGAATTGCGCGAGCGCAACTTCACCAAGATCGTGTCCCTCGCCCCGGAGGTGATCTGAGATGGCCACCGCCACCCCGAAAGCCAAGGCCCCCGTGCGCACCAAGATGCGCATCAAGAAGGGCGACACCGTGCAGGTGATCAGCGGCAAGGACAAGGGCAAGACCGGTGAGGTTCTTCGCACCCTTCCCTACGAGAACCGCGTGGTGGTGCAAGGCATCAACCTGCGCACCCGCCATGTGAAGCCCACCCAGGAGGGTGAAACCGGCCGCATCGTCACCGAGGAGGCCTCCGTGCATGCCTCCAACGTGATGCTGTACTCAAACGACAAGAAAGTTGCCAGTCGCGTCGACATCGTTGTCGACAAGGACGGCACCAAGAAGCGCCGCCTCAAGAAGACCGGCGAGATCATCGACTGAACGATCCCTCTTCCAACCGCGCAACCGTCCGCCTTCTGACCCAGCCCAGAAGCGCCATCCCCTCCCCCGTCATGTCACTGAAACAGCGCTACCGGGAGACGATCCAGCCCAAGCTGCTCAAGGATCTGAACCTCTCCAACGTTCATGAAGTTCCCAAGGTGATCAAGGTCACCGTGAATCGGGGCCTCGGCGAAGCCGCCCAGAATGCGAAAGCTCTTGAAGCCTCCATCGTGGAGCTGGCCAACATCACCGGTCAGAAGGTGGTTGTGACCCGCGCCAAGAAGGCCATCGCCGGCTTCAAGATCCGCCAGGGCATGCCGATCGGCGTGGCCGTCACCCTGCGGGGCGATCGGATGTACGCCTTCCTGGAACGCCTGATCCACCTGGCGCTGCCGCGCATCCGCGACTTCCGCGGTGTGAGCCCCAAGAGCTTTGACGGCCGGGGGAATTACACCCTGGGCATCCGAGAGCAGATCATCTTCCCCGAGATTTCCTTCGACAAGATCGATGCGATCCGGGGCATGGACGTCACCATCGTGACCAGCGCCCGTAACGACGAAGAGGGCCGGGCCCTCCTCCGCGAGATGGGGATGCCGTTCCGCAGCAACTGAGCCCTCTTCCGGACACGACCATGGCCAACCACGACCCCATTTCCGACATGCTCACCCGCATTCGCAATGCGAGTGAGAAGCGTCACGAGACCACCAGAATTCCTGCATCACGCCTTTGTCGCAGCATTGCCAATGTGCTGCAGCAGGAGGGCTTCATCGCCAAGATCAGCGAAGAAGGCGACGGCGTGAAGCGGGAGCTGGTGCTCGAACTGAAGTACAGCGGCAAGCACCGCCTGCCCACCATCCGCTCCGTGCAGCGGGTGAGCAAGCCAGGCCTGCGCATTTACAAGAACACCCGTCAGCTCCCCAAAGTGCTGGGCGGCCTCGGTGTGGCCATCATCTCCACCTCCAAGGGTGTGATGAGCGACCGCGATGCCCGCAAGCAGGGCGTGGGCGGCGAAGTGCTCTGCTACGTCTATTGATCCCGGGAGGTTGATCCATGTCTCGTATCGGTAAAGCCCCAATTCCCGTGCCCGACAAGGTCACCGTCAGCCTCAACGGGCTCGACGTGACCGTGAAGGGCCCCAAGGGCGAACTCAGCCGCACCCTGCCTGAGGGGGTGGTGATCAGTCAGGACGGCAATGCCCTTGTGGTGAGCCCCGCCAACGACAGCCGCCGGGCGCGGGAACGCCACGGCCTCTGCCGCACCCTCGTCGCCAACATGGTGGAGGGGGTGAGCCAGGGCTTCAGCCGGAAACTCGAGATCGTCGGCGTGGGCTACCGCGCCGCCGTGCAGGGCAGGAAGCTGGTGGTGAGCGCCGGCTACAGCCATCAGGTGGAGATGGATCCCCCCGACGGGATCAGCTTCGCCGTCGAGGGCAACACCACCGTGCTCGTGTCAGGTGCCGACAAGGAAGTGGTGGGCAACGAGGCCGCCAAAGTGCGCGCCATCCGCCCCCCCGAGCCCTACAAGGGCAAAGGCATCAAGTACGCGGGTGAGCGCATCCTGCGCAAGGCCGGCAAGACCGGCAAGAAGAAATGAGGTCTGCCTGAGCGTCACCACTCGATATCGCCATGTCTTCCATCTCCCGCAAACAGCAGACCCAAAAGCGTCACCGCCGGCTACGCCGCAACCTCAGCGGCAGCGCCGAACGTCCGCGTCTGGCGGTCTTCCGCTCC
>JBJTWP010000183.1:0-13242 GCA_046081805.1 Cyanobacteriota bacterium | reverse complement strand
CGACCCCCAGACCTGCGGCCCGCTGCTGGCTGCTGTTCCAGGAGCCCAGGCCGCCGCTGCCGTGGCCGCCCTGCATGCGGCGGGCTATGGCGAGGCTTCTGTGGTTGGCAGCGTGGCAGCCGCCATGCCGGGTTGATCCAGCACCGCAGCCCTGTCGCGTTGCAGCCGCTGGCCCAGCGCAGGGCCGGGGCGCACCCCCGAGGCGATCAAGTCGGCCGCGCTGACGGGTGGTTTGACATGGCGCCAGCGCAGCAGCCAGCGCAGCAAGGGGCGCCGGAAGCGAGCTGAACCGGCTGCCAGCGCCAGGGCAGCAGCATCCGGCGAAAGACCTGGAGCCTCAAGAAAGCTGCACCACTGAGAGGGGCGCCAGGTTGGTTGTGCCTGTGCAAGGCGACCGGCAAGCTCCTGCCATTGCGCCAGGAGTTTGTGCTGCCGGTGCGGGAGCTGCATCTCCTCCGCCACCGCCAATGGGTCTTCAGCCCCTGCCAGCAGCGCCGTTGGCAGGGGCAAGCCAAGGCGGCCAGCCCAATGCAGCCGCCGACGCCAATGGACATCACCCTGCAGACGCTGATCCAGCAGGGCCAGGCCTCCCCAGTGCTGAAGGGCCCCAAGTGCATCGGGCCAGGCCTCGCGCTCCAGCAGCAGCTCCAGCTCCATGCGCAGGCGCGTGCCCAGGGCCGGCGGCGCGGATCCCGGGGGGTCACCAGCACGCCAGCGCCAGGGCCACGCCGCCAGGGTTTGGCGCGCCTGATCCTGGGAGCAGGGTGCCAGGGCCAACCCCAGGCGGGCGGCATACCGGGCTCCGCGCACCAGACGCGTGGGGTCATCCCTGATGCTACGGCCGTGCAGCAGCCTCAGTTGCCTGGCCGCCAGATCAGCCTGCCCCCCATGGGGATCCACAAGATGCACCCCATGGCCATCGGCATCCAGCAGCAGCGCGATGGCATTCACACTGAAGTCGCGCCGGGCCAGGTCGTCGTCGAGGCGGCCGAGCCGCACCACCGGGTTCTCGCCAGGCTGGGGATAGGACTCCTGCCGGGCCGAGGCGAGATCGAGCAACCAGGTGCCTGCTCCCGGCAGCCGCAGCTCCAGCTCCACCGTGCCGAAGCTGCCGTGCTCACGGATGCTCGGCACCTGATCAGGGCCAAGGCGCTCGCAAAGACGCTGAGCCAGCGCTGGCGCCGGGCGCTGCTCGGGCGCATCGGCTGCGATTTCCGCCGGGGTGCCTTCCACCACCAGATCCAGATCCGGCAGGCCGCGCCAGGGATCGTTGTGCACCCGGTGCAGCAACAGATCGCGCACGGCCCCGCCCACCAGCGCCACCTGCCGTCCCTCTGCTGCCGCCACCAGCGCCTGCAGCAGCTCCACAGGCACGCCGGGGAGCTGCATCAGAGCGGCTCGATCGGTGCCAGGCGCGGGTCGAGGATCTTGGGCCCCATCCCCTCGAACTTCACCGCGAGCGAGATGCGCTCGCCGCTGCCGAACCGGTGGGTGACCAGGCCCTCCCCGAAGGACGCATGGCGCAAGCGATCACCCACCGCCCAGGTTTTGCCAGGTGCCGGGCCAGCGGAGCGGCGCCGCACCGCATTGGCTGGGCCCGCGCCTGCCCCAGCGGCTGCTCCCCGCTGACTGTCCTGGCGGTCAACCCGGGTGAGGCGATCCAGCCGTTGCTCACGGCGAATGGCGGCACCGCCGCTGCGGGGGATGTCGCCCTGCACCAGCTCCTCCGGCAGCTCCGAGAGGAACACCGAGGGCACCGCCGGCTCGCGCATGCCGCCCCACAGCCGCCGCTCGCTGGCATGGGAGAGGAACAGGCGCTCCTTGGCACGGGTGATCCCCACGTAGCAGAGGCGACGCTCCTCCTCCAGCGAGGCTGGATCGTCGAGGGAGCGGTAGCTGGGAAAGAGCCCCTGCTCCATCCCCACCAGGAACACCACCGGAAACTCCAGCCCCTTGCTGGCATGGAGCGTCATCAGGGTGACGCGGTCCCGTTCGGCATCCTTGCTGTCAGCATCGCTGGCTAGGGCAGCCGAAGCCAGGAAGTCGTCCAGCGAGCCCTCGTCGTTCTCCTCCTGGTACTGGAGCGCGGCGTTCACCAGTTCGTTGAGGTTGCGGCGGCGGTCCTCCGCCTCATCGGTGCCATCGGCGATCAGCTCCGCCAGATAGCCGCTCTGCTCCATCACCCGCTGCACCATCTCGGAGGGCGAGGCGTCCTGACTGCGCCGCTGCAGGTCACTGATCAACTCATGGAACTGCAGCAGCCCCCTGGCCGACCGCCCCCCGAGGGAGCGCACCGCCTCCGCATCACTCACCACCTCCCAGAGCGGAATCCCCAGCTGGTTGGCGGCGTCGGTGAGGCGCTCGATCGTGGTCTTGCCGATGCCGCGCTTGGGGGTGTTCAGCACCCGCAGCAGGCTCACGGTATCGGCCGGATTCACCAGCAGCTTGAGGTAGGCCAGCACGTCCTTGATCTCGCGCCGGTCGTAGAAGCGCAGCCCCCCCACCACGATGTAGGGAATGCCCCAGCGCACCAGCGACTCCTCCATGGCCCGTGACTGGGCATTGGTGCGGTAGAGCACCGCCTGATCGCCCCAGCTGAGGTCGGGATGGGCGGCCTCCAACATCCGCATGCGATGCACCACCGCCTCCGCCTCGGCGATCTCGTCATCGCAGCGGGTGAGGGTGATCGGCTCCCCCTCGCCGCGGGTGGGGCGCAGCACCTTGTCGATGCGCTCGGCGTTGTGGGCGATCAGGGCATTGGCTGCCTCCAGGATCGTGGCGGTGGAGCGATAGTTCTCCTCCAGCTTCACCATCGTGCGGGTGGCGTCGTCGGGGGCACCGTCGCCGAAATCGTCCTGGAAGCCCATCAGGATCGTGAAGTCAGCAGCCCGGAAGCTGTAGATGCTCTGGTCGGCGTCACCCACCACAAACACCGAGCGGCCGTTCCAGTCGTCAAAGCCATCAGGATCGCGGCCATCGGTGACGAGCAGCTTGATCAGCTCGTACTGGGTGCGGTTGGTGTCCTGGTATTCATCCACCAGCACGTGGCGGAAGCGCCGGTGCCAGTAGTGGCGCACCTGCTCGTTCTGGCGCAGCAGCTGCACGGGCAGCAGCAGCAGATCGTCGAAGTCGAGGGCGTTGTTCGCCGCCAGGGCCCGCCGGTAGCGCCGGTAGGTGTCCGCCATCAGCTTGCCGCGCTGACCGCCCGCATCCGCCTCCAGCTGCTCCGGCATCCAGCCCTGGTTCTTGGCGTTGCTGATCGCCCAGCGCACCTTCTTGGGCTCGAAGCGTTTGGGATCCAGACCCAGCTCCTGGGTCACGATCTCCTTCACAAGAGTCTGGGTATCGCCCTCGTCGTAGATCGAGAACTGGCGGGTCCAGCTCAACCCCTCCGGATCCTTGAACTTGTCGATGTCGAAGCGCAGCAGCCGCGCGAACAGGGCGTGGAAGGTGCCGATCCACAACTCCTTGATCACGTCGCGGTAGATGCGGCTGCGCAGCTGGCGCTGCTCCACCGGGGGCAGGGTGCTCCAGGGCTGGCCGAACTGGCTCAGGGCCAGCTTCTGGGCCAGGAGCAGCTCCAGCCGCTCCTTCATTTCGCGGGCGGCCTTGTTGGTGAAGGTGACCGCCAGCAGTTCGGCTGGGTCCACACCGTGGTGCCCGATCAGGTGGGCGATGCGATGGGTGAGGGCCCGGGTCTTGCCACTGCCGGCACCGGCCACCACCAGCAGTGGGCCGATGTGGTGATCCACCGCCCGGCGCTGGGCATCGTTGAGTCCGGCGAGAAACGCGCTCATGGGGGCATCTTCGCGCCCCAGGGCCGGGTCAGCCGTGGATGTCCCAATCCAGCTGGGCCAGCTCGCGGAAGCTGGCGGAGAGCTCCTGCAACTCGGTGAAGCTGCCATAGGCCTTCACCGCGCCGCGGTCGAACTCGTAGATGCGGTCACAGCGCTGTACGGTGCTGAGGCGGTGGGCGATCACCACCGTGGTGCAACGCCGCCCCACCACCTCCAGGGCCTCGATCACCTCGGATTCGGTGCGGTTGTCGAGGGCACTGGTGGCCTCATCCAGCACCAGGAAGCGGGCCTGGCGGTAGAAGGCGCGGGCCAGGGCCAGCCGCTGGCGCTGGCCACCGGAGAGGCGCAGGCCGTTCTCACCCACCGGCGTGTGCAGGCCGTAGGGCAGATCGGCGACAAAGTCCTGCAACTGGGCCGACTCCAGGGCCTCCCAGACCCGATGCTGGTCCGCCAGCTCAGGTGCCACGCCAAAGGCCACGTTCTCCAGCACGCTGCCATTGAGCAGGGTGATGGTCTGGGGCACCTGGGCGCAGTTGGCCTGCCAGGCGGGCACGTCCAAGCCCTCGACGGGAATGCCATCCAGCTCCAGGCAGCCCCGGCTCGGATTCAGCAGGCCCAGCAGCAGGTTGGCGGTGGTGGTCTTGCCGCTGCCGGTGGTTCCCACCAGGGCCACCCGCGACCCCACCGGAATGGTCAGGCTCACCCCGCGCAGCACCCAGTCGTCGGAGGCTGGATAGCGATACCAGACATCCTGGAGGCGGATCGCATGGCGCGGAAATACACCGGCCGGGGAGGGCACGCCGGAGGTCTGCAGGGTGGGGCGGTCCGCGGGCAGGTCGAGCAGCTCGAGGGCACGGGTCAGCAGGGGCAGGCCACCGCGGAACTGGGTGAGCGAGCGAAAGGCATCCTGCAGCGGTGGGGTGAGCCTCAGGGCCGCAACAGCGATCGTGGCCAGAAACGGCAGGATCTCCTTGACCCGGTTGGGATCACCACTTAGCAGCGCCGGCACGGCGCCGACCGCAAAGATCATCGTGATTCCGAAGGGTTCGATCAGGGCCCGAGGCAGGTCGGGCAGCCATTCGGTGAGCCAGGCGTAGCGCTTGGCTTCTCGGCCCATGGCGGCAAACTGGCTCTCAAAATAGTGTTCAGACCCGGTGAGCTGAATATCACGAATCGAGTTGAGAGACTCAAACAGAATCTCGGCTGATTCACTTTCCAGTCGCATTCTCTGTCGAAATCCGTGACGCAGGCTTGGCGTGACGATGACCGAGATCAGCCAATAGGCCAGTACCAGTCCACAGACAAGAATCACGGCCAGCCAGCGGCCCACGAACAGGATGCCCAGCGATAACAGAATGATCGACACGGATGCGCTGAGCATCTGCAGCGTGGGGGTGACCACGTTGACCGCCACCCGCTGCATGTTGTTCAGCAATTGAGCGCTGAGCTCCGCGGTGCTCTTGCCGAGGTGGTATTCAAACGGCTGATTCAGCAGCCGGGCATGCACCTGATCGGAGAGGTCGCGCCAGATCTGGGCCGAGAGCCGCTGCTGGAAAAACTTGAGTCCGATCTTGGATGCTGAGGCGGCCCAGGCCAGGGCAATGAAGATCAGGATCAGCCAGAGGCTCTGGTCGATGCCATCACCACCAAAGACGTGCACCCAGGGCAGGCGATCCTCCAGGTCGGAACCCACCAGGGCCCCGGTGAGCCGCGCGATCGCCGCCACCGACAGCAGATCGATCACCCCGGGCACCACGGAGAACGGCACCAGCACCATCAGGGCGCGCAGCCGGCGCCGGGGCAGATGGCGCAGGAGCCCACGGAGCTGGTCGACGGTCTCGCTACGCATGGTCAGACGCTATGGGGCCAGGCTTCAAGCCGTCAGGTCCAGGCGGCCAGCCAGCCAACCGATTGGCCCGACCTTGCGGCCCAGCCGTTCCAGCCGCTGACCCCAACGCAGGGCCAGGCTGGAGCGGCTGCGCAGGGGGGCAGCCCCGGCCTCGCATCGGCGCCAGTGGGTCTCGACCAGCGCCAGGGCAGCGGCCCAGCGTCCGATCAAGGCGTCCTCGCTGCTGCCGGCCAGCAGGGCCTGCAGCGTCCCGCCAGCGGCCCGCCAGCGGGGCGGATCGGCCACGGCCGCCGCGATGCGCTCCAGGTCAGCCTCCAACGTGCCGCAGCCGATCTGATGGCCCAGCACGCCGGGATCCAGGCTGTCGGCGAGGGCATGGTTCAGGCTGCTGAACACCACGCAGCCGCAGGCCAGGGCCTCGATCGGCGGCAGGCCGAAGCCCTCGCTCACGCCGCGGCCGCGCCAGTAGTCAGCGGAGTCGTACAGGTACACCGTGGTGCTGTTGAAGAGGTCCACCAGGTCGTCCACCCAGCCGCTCTGCACCTCCACCCGCAGACCCCGGGCCCGCAGCGCCGGCACCAGCTGCCTGAGCACGTAGGTGCTGCTCTTGCGCTGCTGCACCAGCACATCGATCGGCCGTCGCGCCGGGGCTGCCGTTGCCATGCCGGGGGCTGCCGCCGCGGACGCCGCTGCCGCTGGGTCGGGCCTGGCGCCCCGCTGCAGCCACTGGGGATCCAGCGCGTTGGGCACCAGAACGAGCGGGTTGCGGGGAGCGCGATCGCCCCAGTAGCCGAGGGTGTTGCGACTCACCGCCAGCACCGGCACCCCCGGCGGCAGCCGGAAGCCGTAGCCGCTGCTGTGGGCGTGGTAGGCCACGGGGCGGCCCCGCAGCCGCCGCAGCAGCCTCGGCACCTCGAAACCCCAGCTCACGATCCAGAGCGGTGTCTGGGCCTCCGTCCCGTCGCCGCTGGCCCCTCGGGGTTCAGCCCGTAGCAGATCCGCCAGAAAGGGATGGTCGGCCTGCCGCTGCCGGTAGGTGACGATCTCGGTGGGCCGCAGCCGACTCACCAGCCGCGCTGTCTGGAGCTCCACCTGCAGCCCGCCGCAGCGGAACCGCCCTGTGGTGCCCGGCACCAGAAAACGCACCGGGCCCAGGACGGCGGGCTGCTGGCTGGAGGCTGGGCGAGCGGGCACGGCAGCGGGGCAGGCCTGCCGAAACTCTGCCGCAGGGAGGGTGCGGGCCCGGACGGGCCCGGCTGCCGTCGCTCAGGCCGGCACGGCTTCGGTGCTGCCGGAGCGCTGGCGGCGGGTGAGGAAGCCGAACAGCACCTTGCCGATGGCGGCGATCAGGTTGCCCTCCAGCTCCTGGAACATCTTCATGTTGAGGTGGAAGGCATGGTTGGCCTCCGCCACGATCCGATCGGCCATCGCCTGGTCGATCGGCAGGCTGTTGAGGGTGGCGCGGTAGTTGGTCTTGAAGGCCTTCTCGTCGGGGATGGCGTCGAACTCGTAGAAGCGCAGGCCGTCGTGGTCGCCCAGGTTCATCGCCTTCTGGGCGATGTTCTTGAGGATCTGGCCACCGGAGAGGTCACCGATGTAGCGGGTGTAGTGGTGGCCGACCAGCAGTTCGGGGGTCTCACGGGCCACCTGGTGCAGGCGGGCCACATACTCCAGGGCCGCCGGCGTGGCCTGCACGGCGCTGCGCCAGCCCTCACCGAAGTAATAGGCCAGGTCCTGCTCCAGGGTGTCGCGGCGGTTGAGTTCCGGGAAGCCCACGGGCGCCACCACCGGATGGCCCGCGGCCCGCAGCCTGCCGATCTCCTCCTCCATCGCCGAATACACGACATAGAGGTCGGCCACCAGGGTGCGGTAGCTGGCCTTGTCCACCACTCCCTTGAGGAAGCAGCTCACGAAGCCGGTGTTCTCGGCCATGGTGTGGGCTTTCTTGGTGCCTTCGCGCAGCTGGGAGGCGAGATCAACGGCCATCGGACAGCGGGGGCGTTCTGAAACGCATCTCACACGTAGGCCACAACGTAGGCCGAGGCCTCGCGCAGGTGGCGCCAAGGTTGCGAAGGATTACGCCGCCCTGGGGGCTTGCGTCGCCTTGAACAGGTCGGTTACCTAACCTGTCAGAAAGTCAGTTGAACAGGGTCGTCTCGATGCCATCCCGCGCGTCTTCCGCCCATGGCGGCCAGGGGCTGATCAGTGCCCAGGTGGCCAAAGCTCAGCTTTCGGCCCTGCTTGATCGGGTGGAGGGTGGTGAGCACATCGTGATCACGCGCCGCAATCGGGCCATTGCCGAGCTCAAGCCCGTTCAGCCACCGCTGCCCTCCGGCCCCAGGCCCCTGGGCCAGGCCTGCGATGCCGGCACCCCGATTCCTGCGTCGTTCTTTGAGCCCCTGCCGGATGACCTGCGGGAGGCGTTCGAGGGGCGAGGAGCGTGAGCTTGATCCCAGGGAGCAGCGGCCTGCTGCTGGACAGCTGCACCTTTCTGTGGATGGTGCGGAGCCCGAACGATCTGTCCGAGGCAGCCCGGTCCGCTCTGGTGGATCCTGGACGGCCGCTCTATCTGAGTGTGGTGAGCCAGTGGGAGCTGTTGGTGAAGACCCTCGCTGGCCGGTTGCCTTTACCCGGTGACCCAGCCAGCTACGTGCAGCAGGAACGGCGTCGGCATGGCATCGCCTCCCTGGCGCTCGCGGAAGAAGCCCTGCGGCACCTGCCCAAGCTGCCCGATCACCATCTCGACCCTTTTGATCGGATGTTGATCGCCCAGGCCATTGAGCATGGTCTGGCCTTGGTGACGCCGGATCCTGAGATCCATCGCTACCCGGTGCGGACGCTCTGGTAGCTGCCGCCCCCGGCAGGGCTTACGCCGCCCGCTCCTCCTCCGTGGCGAACAGGCCAAACAGCTCACGGCAGAAGCCCTGCAGCCGCGCCACCACCGCCGGATCCGGCAGATGGGCGCCACTGGGCTGCCAGTCGCCCACGGTGGCGAGACGCCAGCGCTCACTCTCGTAGGTGAGTCCGCGGATCAGCACCCCCAGCAGCCGTGGCGGGCTTCCACCCCCCGGGGGTTGATCCAGACGCAGCTGCAGCAGCAGGGAGCGGCACTGGATGCGGGGGCTCCAGCCGGGGAAATGGAACGAGAGATCCAGGGTTTCCGGCTCGCCATAGGCCCGGGTGAGGGGATCGTCCCGCCAGGGCTTGAGGTTGGCCCGGGCGTCTGGGAACTGCTCACGGAACAGGCTGGCCGCCGAGGCGATCGCCTGGGCCAGCTGGAGCGAACGGGCCTGATCAGCGGCATTCATGGCACCCATCCTGCAGGCGCGGTCAAGCTGGTGTGGGCAGCGTCGGCGCCAGGCCAGAGCTGTGGAGCAACTTCACCACACCGACCGGTCCGCGCGCCGATCACCAGCAACCTCCGACAAGCTGCCCCAGCCATAGGCTCGACCCCTGCGTCGCCGTTCGGAATGGCCACCTACGAGAAGCTCACCGCCCCCAGCGCGGGCACGGCCATCCGCTTCGAGAACGGCCAGCCGATCGTGCCCAACGATCCGATCATTCCCTTCATCCGCGGCGATGGCACCGGCGTGGACATCTGGCCCGCCACCCAGCGGGTGCTGGATGCGGCGGTGGCCCAGGCCTACGGCGGCATAAAGCGGATCGAGTGGTTCAAGGTGTATGCCGGTGATGAGGCCTGCGAGCTCTACGGCACCTACCAGTACCTGCCGGAGGACACCCTCACCGCGATCCGCGACTACGGCGTGGCGATCAAGGGCCCGCTCACCACGCCGATCGGCGGCGGCATCCGCTCGCTGAACGTGGCCCTGCGCCAGACCTTCGATCTCTACTGCTGCGTGCGCCCCTGCCGCTACTACGAGGGCACCCCCAGCCCCCACAAGCGTCCCCAGGACCTCGATGTGATCGTCTACCGGGAGAACACGGAAGACATCTACATGGGGATCGAGTGGGAGGCCAGCGACCCCGTGTGCATCGAGCTGCGCCGCCATCTCAACGAGGTGGTGATCCCGGCCAACGGCAAGCTGGGCAACCGCCGCATCCCCGAGGGGTCGGGCATCGGCATCAAGCCGGTGAGCAAGCACGGCAGCCAGCGTCACATCCGCAAGGCGATCCAGCACGCCCTGAAGCTGGAGGGCGGCAAGCGCCACGTGACGCTGGTGCACAAGGGCAACATCATGAAGTTCACGGAGGGGGCCTTCCGCGACTGGGGCTATGAGCTGGCCACCACGGAGTTCCGCGACGTGTGCGTCACCGAGCGGGAGAGCTGGATCCTCGACAACGCCGACCGCAACCCGGGCCTGAGCGTGGAGGCCAATGCCCGCCTGGTGGATCCTGGCTACGACGCCCTCACGCCGGAGAAGAAGGAGGCGATCGGCGCCGAGGTGCAGGGGGTGCTCGAGGCCATCGGCGCCAGCCACGGCAACGGCCAGTGGAAGGCGATGGTGATGGTCGACGACCGCATCGCCGACAGCATCTTCCAGCAGATCCAGACCCGGCCCCAGGAGTACTCGGTGCTGGCCACCCTCAACCTCAACGGCGACTACGTGAGCGACGCGGCGGCAGCGGTGGTGGGTGGCCTGGGCATGGCCCCCGGCGCCAACATCGGCGACAGCGCCGCCATCTTCGAAGCCACCCACGGCACGGCCCCCAAGCACGCCGGCCTCGACCGGATCAACCCCGGCTCGGTGATCCTCAGTGGCGTGATGATGCTCGAATACATGGATTGGCAGGAAGCGGCCGACCTGATCACCGCCGGCCTGAGTGCCGCCATCGCCAACAAGGAAGTCACCTACGACCTGGCCCGGCTGATGGAACCCCCGGTGGAGCCGCTGAGCTGCAGCGGCTTCGCCGAGGCGGTGGTGCGTCACTTCGGGGGGTGAACCCAGCCAGGTGCGCTGCCGGTCAGACTCTGGCCATGACCGCGCCAGCCCCCAGCGCCACCACCAGCAGCGTCGCCACGACCAGCACCGCCACCGGTCTGGCCAGCGCCGCCACCGACCCCTGTGTGCACTGCGGCTTCTGCCTGCCCAGCTGCGCCAGCTACCTGGCCCTGGGCACCGAGATGGACTCACCGCGGGGCCGCATCCATGCCCTCAAGGCGATCGCGGCCGGCGAGCTCACGCTCGACGCCACCGTGGCGAGCCATTTCGACAGCTGCCTGGGCTGCTTCGCCTGCGTCACGGCCTGTCCGTCCGGCGTGCGTTACGACGCGCTGATCGAGGCCACCCGGCCCCAGCTCAACGCCGCCGAGCTGCGCACCCCCGCCCAGCGGGCCTGGCGGCGGCTGCTGTTTGCGCTGCTGCCCTACCCCCAGCGGCTGCGGGCCGCCCTCCAGGCCCTGCGCGGCTACGCGGGCTCCCCGCTGCAGGCGGTCGCTCGCCGCAGCGGGCTGCTGCGCCTGGCGGGGCCGCAGCTCCAGGCGATGGAGCAGCTGCTGCCGGCCCTGCCCGCCGAGAGCTTCCGCGATGGCTTCCCGGTGGTGGTGCCGGCCCAGGGCAGGCGCCGCGCCCGGGTGGGGCTGGTGCTGGGTTGCGTGCAGCGGGTGTTTGATCCAGCGGTGAACCAGGCGGTGGTGCGGGTGCTCAGCGCCAATGGCGTGGAGGTGGTGATCCCGCCAGGCCAGGGCTGCTGCGGCGCCGTGACCCACCACCAGGGGGAGGACCGGCAGACCTGCGATCTGGCCCAGGCGCTGATCGCCAGCTTCGAGGACGCCGTGGGACCGGGCCGGCCCGCGGGGGCCGAGCCCCTGGCGGCGGTGCTGGTGGCGGCCTCCGGTTGCGGCCACACCCTCAAGGCCTACCCCCGGTTGGTGGGCCGGAGCTTCAGCGCCCCCGTGGCCGACGTGCATGAATTCCTGGCCCAGCTGGGCCTGAGCGAAGCCTTCCAGCAGGCCCTGCAACCGCTGCGCCATGGCGATGGGGCCCCGGCCTCCGCCGAACGGCCCCTGCCGGTGGCGTTCCACGACGCCTGCCACATGATGCACGGCCAGGGGATCACCGCCGAGCCGCGGGATCTGCTCAGGGCCATCCCCCACATCCGCCTGCGCGAGCCCCTGGAGGCGGGGGTGTGCTGCGGCAGCGCCGGCATCTACAACCTGGTGCAGCCCGACGAGGCTGCGGTGCTGGGCCAGCGCAAGGCATCCGATCTGGCGGGCACCGGTGCCGCCGTGGTGGCCAGCGCCAACATCGGCTGCACCCTGCAGCTCCGCCGCCACCTGGATGGGCAGCAGCGGGGGATCCCGGTGCTCCACCCGATCGAGCTGCTCGATCGGAGCTTCCGCGGCCAGGGGTGAACAACAGCAGAAGCCCAGGCCAGCTGCTCAGCATCCTGGGGGTGGGCTTCGGGCTGGCCGGGGCCGTGGGCGGGACCATCGGCGCCGGCATCCTGCGCACACCGGGGCTGGTGGCGGCCCAGCTGCCGAGCCCGGGCCTGGTGCTGGGGGCCTGGGTGGTGGGCGGGCTCTACGCGCTGCTGGGGGCCGTGTGCACCGCCGAACTGGCGGCGGCGCTGCCGCGGGCCGGCGGTTGGTATGTGTTTGCGGAGCGGGCCTTCGGGCGCTGGGCCGGCTTCCTGGTGGGCTGGACCGACTGGCTGGCCCACTGCATCGGCCTGGCCTGGGTGGCCACCACGGTGGGCGACTACGGCGTGGCGCTGCTGCCAGCTCCGTTGGGGCTGCAGCCACTGGCGCCCCAGGCCATCGCCCTGCTGAGCCTAGCGGTGTTTGCAGGCATCCAGCTCAGGGGGGTGCGGGCGGGCAGCGCCAGCCAGGAACTGCTGAGCCTGGTGAAGGCGGGGGCCTTCCTGGCCCTGGTGGCGGCCTGTTTCCTGCTGCCCCTGCCGCCCCTGCTGTCCCTGCCGCCTGAAGCCGGCCCGTCTGGCTTCAGCCCGCCGCCTGCGCTGACCGTGATGGCGGCCACGCAAGCCGCCACCGCCAGCGTGGCCGCTGCCGAGACCTTCAGCTGGCAGGGCCTGCTGCTGCCAGCCGTGCTGGCCCTGCAGGCGGTGATCACCACCTACGACGGCTGGGCCAGCCCGGTGTATTTCGCCGAGGAATTCACCGATCCAGGGCGCGATCTGCCCCGGTCGCTGATCGGTGGGGTGCTGGCGGTGCTGGTGCTGTACCTGCTGATCAACGGGGCCCTGCTGCACGTGCTGCCGCTGGAGCAGCTGGCCCGCTCGAGCCTGCCGGCGGCCGATGCGGCGCAACGCCTGCTGGGCCCCCTGGGCGGCGGTGTGATCACCGCGGTGGCCCTGGTGTCGCTGCTGGGCCTGATCAACACGGTGGTGATGGCGGCGCCGCGGATCCTCTACGGCCTCAGCCGCGATGGCCTGTTCCCGGGCTTTGCCTCCGCTGTGACGGCCGGGGGTACGCCGGCCGCGGCCCTGCTGCTCACCTGCGGAGCCGCCGCGCTGCTGGTGCTGGGCGGCTCCTTCGACCGGCTGCTGGGCATGGGGGGCCTTTCTCTACGTGTGCCTGCCCCTGGCAGGCATCGCCGCCCTGGTGGGGCTGCGCTGGCGGGCGCCGGAGCTGGAGCGCCCGTTCCACACCTGGGCCTATCCGCTGCCGCCCCTGCT
>JBJTWP010000182.1:0-10530 GCA_046081805.1 Cyanobacteriota bacterium | reverse complement strand
GCGGGTGGCGTGGCGGCCGAGCTGGATGATCCCCGGGATGGCGACGGGGATGACGCCGCTGGGGATGACGGTGACGGGGATGACGCTGTCGCCAGGGGATCCTGACAACAACGTCAATCGGTACCAGATACGACGAACGATCACCAGTAGTCGTCGCAAAGCTTCATGACAGTTTCTGTATGAGGCCGCTTCCGGCGGCCAGTCAGCCCACCATGGCCCTCCAACGCCAGATCACCCTGATGCCGCGCCAGGACTCCCTGGCCGGTGCCACCCTGTTCAGCGAGCCCCTGTCCAGCCACGAGACCCTGATCGCCGAGGTGAGTCCCCGCGCCAGCGCCGAGCTGTTCTGCCACCGCCGCCAGACCGACCAGCTGATGGTGCTGCGCGGCGCGATCGATCTGATCGTGCTGGAGGCAGGCCGTCTGCGCCGCATCACCCTGCGGGAGGACGAGGCCACCTGGGTGCGCATTCCCCCCGGCGTGCCCCACGGCGCCATCAATCGCGGTCGCCAAAACGCCGTGGTGGTGAACGCGGTGCTGCGCCACGGCCCCGGCGACCCGCGCGACTACAGGGCCCGGCCGGTGCCGGCCACCCTGGCTCCCGCCTGGGCCGAGCTGTTGGCAGCCTGAAGCAGGCCTGAGGCAACCCGAAGCAACAGTCCCTTCATGGGCCGGCTCAACCGGCGCTGGGGTCTCCGCCCGGGTGAAGCGCCGCCGCTCCCAGCCCAGCAGGCACTGGTCGACGCCGAAGGGGTCGCAGGGGTCGGGGTGCCTCCAGCGCGGCCGCGAGGTTGCAGCGAAGCTGAAGCTGATGGCGTAGCAGATCTCATCGATCAACAGGCTGGGCGTGTGCAGATCGAGCACGCCTCGCTCGTCACGCCGATAGCAATGGCTGGTGCCGCTCCAGCGCCCGTCGACGTTGCGGCGGTCGAGCTCCCACTGGCGGTCGTGACCGCTGGCCTGCGGGGGGCTCGCCCAGCTCGCATTGGGTTCCGCGCTCCCGTCATCCTGGCCCCAGACCCAGACCGGCCCCCGCCCCAGCCCAGCCCGGCCCCGTTCTCCGCGCCATGCGCCGCTTCGCCGTCCTCTACAGCGTTCTCGACGCCTGCGGCGGCAGCAACGCCCGGGTGGCGGCCCTGGTGGCGTTCTTCGCGGCGAGTGAGCCGGGCGAGGCCGCCTGGGCCCTCCATCTGCTGCTGGGGAAGCAGGGCCGGCGCCTGATCACCGGCCGCCGCCTGCGTGAGATCTGCCTGGAGGGCTCCCGCCTGCCCGACTGGCTGTTCGACGACTGCTACGCCCACGTGGGCGATTCCGCCGAGACGATCGCCCTGCTCTGGCGCCAGGTGGCGCCGGAGGCCCCAGGCCCAGACGCCATCACGGCCCCGGCCCTTCCCGAGCGGGACCCAGCCCTTCAGTCCCTCCAGCACTGGATGGAGGTGCTGCTGCCCGGTGCCGCCGCCCTGGGCGGGACCGAGCAGGCCGCAGCGGTGCGCGGGCTGTGGCGGGGACTGGGGCCCGCCGAGCTGCTGGTGGCCAACAAACTGCTCACCGGCGGACTGCGGGTGGGGGTAGGCCAGGGTCTGGTGCTGCGCGCCTTGGCCCAGCTCAGCGGTCTGGAGGAGCCGCTGCTGCAGCATCGGCTGATGGGCGGCTTCCGCCCCAGCGCCGACGCCTACCGGGCCCTGCTGGCGCCGGCCGGGCAGCAGGCGGCCGTGCCCAGCCGTCCCTATCCCTTTTTCCTCGCCTCGCCCCTGGAGCTGGGCGTGCGGCTGCCGGCTGGGCCGGACCAGGGCGACGGCTCCAAGGCCGGTCCCCTGCCTGGCCCGGCGCACGCCTGGCTGGCGGAGTGGAAGTTCGACGGCATCCGCAGTCAGCTGATCCGCCGCGCCGGCCAGAGCTTCCTCTGGAGCCGCGGTGAGGAGCTGATCAACGCCGCCTTCCCCGACCTGATCGCCGCCGCCAGCGCCCTGCCAGAGGGCACCGTGCTCGATGGCGAGATCCTGGTGTGGCCCCGCGGAGCCGCCCAGCCAGCGCCCTTTGCCCAGCTGCAGCGGCGGCTTGGCCGCAAGGCACCGGGCCCGAAGCTGCTGGCCGACTGTCCGGTGGCCTTCGTGGCCTATGACCGGCTGGAACAGGCGGGCGACGACTGGCGCCAGCGGCCCCTGAGCCAGCGCCGCTGCGCCCTGGAGTCGCTGATCCAGCAGCTGGCACAGGCGGCAGGTACCCCCGGCGCCGGACTGCTGCGCCTCTCCCCCCGGCTGGCCCTCACGGCCTGGGGGCAGCTGGAGCCGTTGCGCCAGCAGGCAACCGGCACCGCCGCCGAGGGGCTGATGCTCAAGGCGCTGGCGTCGCCGTATCTGGCGGGCCGCCGACGGGGCCATTGGTGGAAGCACAAGTGCGACCCCTACCGCCTCGACGCGGTGCTGCTCTACGCTCAGGCCGGCAGCGGTCGCCGCGCCAACCTGTTCACCGACTACACCTTCGGGCTGTGGGATCACAGCCCCGCGGCAGGCGGGGATCCGATGCAGGGCCCAGCCGCCACGACTCCGGCCCAACTGGTGAGCTTCGCCAAGGCCTACTCCGGCCTGGATGACGGCGAGATCACGGCGCTGGATCGTTGGATTCGCAGCCACACCATCGACCGCTACGGACCGGTGCGGGCGGTGGAGCCGCTGCAGGTGTTCGAGCTGGCCTTCGAGGGGTTGCAGCGCTCCAGCCGCCACAAGAGCGGCATCGCCGTGCGCTTCCCCCGCATCGCCCGCTGGCGCCACGACAAACCGGCAACCGAAGCCGACACCCTGGCGACCGCCCTGGCCCTGCTGGCTCCCTGAGGCTGCTGCTCAGCGCTCTGCCCACTCCAGCCCGGGCTGATCCAGCCTGCTCGCTGTCCAGTTCGCCAGCACGTGGCGGATGGCTAGAAGACTGTTGCAGGTAGCGCCGTCGCTGACGCCATTTTCTGTTGGACATGATTCGCGGTAGAGCCTTGGCGGCGGACGGGGCATGAGGGCCTCGCTGCGGTTGGCCCGCACCCTCTGGGGCGCCCAGTACGCCTACATGCTCGAATACCGGGCCGAGATCGCCCTCTGGGCCCTCTCCGGCGTGCTGCCATTCATCATGCTCGGCCTCTGGAGTGCGGCGGGCACCGTGGCCCAGGCCAGTGGTTTCAATCAGCCCGAACTGGCCCGCTACTTCCTCTGCGCCTTCGTGGCGCGGCAGTTCAGCGTGGTGTGGGTGGTGTGGCAGTTCGAGGAGGACGCCATCCAGGGCCGCCTCTCGCCCTATCTGCTCCAGCCGCTCCATCCCCTCTGGCGCTACGTGGCCGCCCACCAGGCTGAGCAGGCCACCCGGCTGCCGTTCGTGCTGGTGATCGCGGCGCTGTTCTTCCTGCTCCAGCCCCACGCCTTCGCCCTGCCCGGACCGGGCCGCGCCCTGCTGGGCGTGCTGGCGGTGGGGCTCGCCTTCACCATCAATTTCCTGCTGCAGAGCCTGATCGCCGCGCTCTGCTTCTGGACCGAGCGGGCCAGCGCCCTGGAGCGCCTGCTCACCATCCCCTATCTCTTCCTGTCAGGGCTGGTGGCGCCGCTAGAGGCCTTCCCCGAACCCGTGCGGGCCTGGGCGCTGCGGACTCCGTTTCCACTGATGGTGGCCTTCCCGGCACGGCTGCTCAGTGGCGACCCGTTCCCCACCGGGCGCCACGCCCTCACCATCGCCGGCGGCTTTGCCGCCATGGCCCTGTGGATCGCGCTGCTGCTGCCGCTGCTGGGCTGGCTGTGGCGGGCCGGGGTGCGGCGTTACTCGGCGATGGGGGCCTGATGGGGCGCTATCTGCTGGTGCTGCGCCGCTTCTGGGGCACGGCTGCCGCTGGCCAGATGGAATATCAGCTCAACCTGCTGATCGAGTTGCTGGCCATGGCCGCCAACCTGGCCGGCAGCCTGTTCGTGCTCTCGCTGTTCTTCCGTGGGGGCGAGGCCCTGGGGGGCTGGAGCTGGCCGGCGGCCCAGGTGGTGCTAGGGGCCTACACCGTTCTGGATGGCCTCACCGGCACCCTGCTGCGGCCGAACCTCAGCCGGATCGTGACCCATGTGCAGGAGGGCACCCTGGACTTCGTGCTGCTCAAGCCGCTCGACAGCCAGTTCTGGCTGTCGCTGCGCACGGTGAGCCCTGCCGGGGTGCCGGAGCTGCTGGTGGGGATCGGGCTGATGCTCTGGGCCGCGCCCCAGGCCGGGGCCGCGCTCACACCGTTTCAGGTGCTTCTGGCCGCTGTGCTGCTGGGGGCTGCCGCCCTCATCCTCTACGCGCTGTGGTTCGTGCTGGCGGCCACCTCGATCTGGTTTGTCAAAACCTGGAATGCCACTGAGGTGCTCCGGGCGACCCTGATGGCCGGCCGCTACCCGGTCACGGCCTACCCATCGGCGATGCGCATCCTGTTTACCGTGGTGCTGCCGGTGGCCTTTCTCACCACCGTGCCCGCCGAGGCGCTGCTGGGCCGGCTGCACTGGCCCTGGGCCCTGGGCAGTGCCGCGGTGGCCACCCTTGCCTTCACGATCAGCCGCCTGTTCTGGCATTTCGCCCTGCGCTTCTACACCTCAGCCTCGAGCTGACGCTTGTCTTGATCGACCGGCCGCCGCGCCAGCTGCTGCCGTCAACGCCCCTGCTGCCTGGATCCGTCGACCAGTCCGCCCGCCAGTCCATCCGCCAGCCCGCCCGCCACTCCGTTCAAGACTCCGATCAACACCCGGTGCCCTTCGCTGCCATGCCCCTGCGCCAACGGTTGCTGCTGCCGCTGCTGATCCTGGCGGTGGCCTGGCTCCAGGAACTTCTGGATCAGCTGCTCTTCGGTGGCCGCTGGAACCTTCCCCTGGCTCAGGGGGGCCCCCTGTGGGGCATCGTCACGGCGCCTTTCAGCCATTCAGGCTTCAGCCACCTGGCCAGCAACTCGTTCTGGTTCCTGCCGCTCTCCTGGCTGGTGCTGGTGCGGGGCCTGCGGCCCTACCTGCTGGTGTGGACGGGGGTGTTCCTGGCCTCGGTGCCGGTGTGGCTGTTCTGGCCCGGCGCCAGCCACGGCCTCTCCGGCGTGATCTATGGCCTGCTTGGCTACCTGCTGGAGATCGGCCTGGTGGAGCGCAAGCCCGTGCCGATCGGCCTCTCGGTGCTGGCGCTGAGCACCTACGGCGGTCTGTTGCCCGCCCTGGTGCCCCTGTTCAGTCCGCCGGGGGTGAGCTGGATCGGCCATGCTTCCGGTTTCGCCGGAGGGCTGCTGGCCTCCCGGCTCTGACCCCCCCATCTCCCCCATCCACGCCCATGGCCTGTCCCCACTGCGGCAGCTGGTCAGTGAAGGCTGATCGCAGCTTGGCGGGCCGGCTGGTCTGCGGTCGCTGCGGTCGGGTCCTGGGCGCGCAGGCCGGCCAGCGGGCCGCCAGATCCCGCCCCCGGCGCCAGGCAGGCGCCCGCAGGCAACGATTGCTCCTGCCCTGGTGGGGCTGGCTGGCGGCCCTGTTGGCCGTGTCCGCGGCGCTGGCCAGCCTGCAGACTCCTCCTCCGAGCGAGGCACCAGGCCCGCCCGGTGCTAGCCATGGGCGCCCCTTCCTCTGAGACCCCGTGCCCGCGCGAACCAGGCCCCTGCTGGTGGGCTACTACGGCGAGCACAACCTTGGCGATGACGCGCTGCTGGAGGTGCTGCTGAGCCAGCTGCCGCCAGGCAGCACCCCCATCGTCACGGCCCGCGATCAGACCGAGGTGGAGCGGCACTTCGGTGTGACCACGGTGGATCGGCGCCGCCTCAAGGCCGTGCTGGCGGCGCTGGTCCGCAGCGATGCCCTGGTGCTGGGCGGAGGCTCCCTGTTGCAGGACGCCACCAGCTTCGCCAGCCTCCTCTACTACGCCGCCCTGGTTGCTGCGGCCCGGGTCCAGGCCAAGCCCGTGCTGCTCTGGGGCCAGGGCCTCGGACCCCTGCGGCGGCGGCGCAGCCGCCTGCTGGTGCGGGCCCTGCTGCCTCTCACCAGGGCCTGTAGCTGGCGTGATCCGGAGTCGGCGGCGCTGGCGCGGCGGCTGGGCTGGAGGCCCCTGGCCGATCAGGCCGGCGCCGGGTTGGGCAGCGATCCGGTGTGGGCGACCCCGAAGCCCGCGACGGCGCCGTCATGGCGGGGCAAGGGCGGGCCGATCGTGCTCTGCTGGCGGCCGGTGGGCCAGCTCCACGGCGAGGCCTGGCGCCCCTGGCTGGCGGCACTGGCCCAGCTCGCCCCGGAGCGCGAGGTGCTCTGGCTCCCCTTCCATGCGGAGCAGGACCGGGGCCTGCTGGCCCGGTTACGGGCCGAGGGCCTGCTGGAGGAGGCGCTGTGGCGTCGCAGCCGCGAGGTGCTGACCGAGCGGCCCCAGGCCGCGATGGCGGTGTGCGTCACCGCCGGGCTGGTGCTGGCCATGCGTCTGCACGGCCTGATCCTGGCGGCGGTGAGCGGCGCTCCCAGCTTCGCCCTCAGCTACGACCCCAAGGTGGCCGCTGCCGCCGAGGCCCTCGGCTGCCCCTGGCTGCCCCTGGAGCCACCCCCACCAGCCAATCTGCTAGCCCAGTGGCAGGCCTGCCTGGATCAGCCACCAGCGCCGGAACGGCTGCGACGGCTGGCCGTCGCGACGGATCCCCACCGCCAGCTCCTGACCATGCTGGGCTGAGCCCCGCGCAGCCCCCGCCCGGGCCCTCAGGCGCTCAGGCAGCATTCGCTCAGGCGGCAGGCGGGTCCGCCATCACCGGGAGATGGGGGACCGGGATGCCGTGACGCTGCAGCACGTCGGCGATCATGCGGTTGGTGCTGAACACCACCTGCAGGTACTGGCTGGCGATCGCGTAGGGCCTCACAGCCAGCCGGGGCCCGCGATCGTTGATCTCCAGCAGGTCGACCGTGCCCTCCATGCCTGGGTATTGATGGGGCACGCCCCGCAATCCCTCGCGCAGCAGCAGGATCGCCCGGGCCACGCCGGCACGGTGGTCGAGCTGGGCGAACAGATCCACTCGCCGGTAGGGATACGCCGAGTAGTTCTCGATCACGTCGCTGAAGATCTTGCCGTTGGGCACGATGCAGCGCACGTTGTCGCCACTGGTGAGGGTGGTGGCGAACATGTCGATCTCTTCCACCACGCCCAGCACCCCGGCGGCGCGCACCTGATCGCCCACGTTGAAGGGGCGGAACAGCTGCAGGAACACCCCGGCGGCAAAATCCCCCAGCAGACCACTCCATGCGGCACCGATCGCCACGCCCGCGCCGGCCAGCAGGGCAGCGAAGCTGGCGGTCTGCACCCCGAAAAACCCCAGGATCGCCACCACCAGCACCACCCGCAGCAGGGCGCCGGCGATGTTGATCAGATAGCTGATCAAGGTGGCATCGAGGCGGCTGCGCACGAAGGTGCGACGCAGGACCCGCAGCCCCAAGCGGATCAGGCTGTTGGCCACCAGCCAGATCACCACGGCCCCGGCCAGCTTGAACAGGAAGAGCACCAGCACCCCCTGCACCAGATTCAGCACGTTGGTGGTGATCAGGTTGGCAGTGATGGGTTCGGCGCTCAGAACGGCACGCGGCATGGCGGATCAGGCCACCAGGCTCTGCTGGTGCTGCAGCTCGGCCAGTACCTCGGCGCTGTGGCCGTTGGGGCGCACCGCCAGCCAGCGGGCCCGCAGCACCCCCTGGGGATCGATCAGGAAGGTATGGCGCTGGGAAAACGGCGGAATCCAGGAGCCGTAGAGCCGACTCACCGCTCCACCGGGATCGCTGAGCAGGGGGAAGGCCAGGCCCTCCTCGCTGCAGAAGGAGGCATGGGATTCGGGATCGTCAGCGCTCACCCCTACCACCGCCGCGTTGGCGGCCTGGAGTGCTTGCAGGTCCCGCTGGAATCCACGGGCCTCCAGGGTGCAGCCGCCGGTGAAATCCCTGGGATAGAAGTACAGCACCAGCCACTTGCCGGCGAAGTCAGCCAGGGCCAGGCTGGCCTCCACGGCTTTGCCGCCCTCCGGTGTCACACCCCTGAGGCGGAAGCTCGGCGCTGGGCTATCCAGGTCCGGCAGGGTGCCGCCCAAAGCAAAGGCCCGCCGGGGTTGTCCCAGCAGGCCGAAGGGTGCGATGAGGGCAGCTGCGAGGGAGCGGTGCAGCAGTTCGCGGCGAAGCATGGGGAGGGCAGGGGAACTGCCTGCCTTGCTAGCTCAGAGCTTGGCCAGGTTGATGCCCAGTTCCTTGGCGTAGGAGCCGAGGCCCTTCTTCTGGATGGTCTTGAGGGCCCTGGTGGAGACCCGCAGCTTCACAAAGCGGTTGCCCTCGGCCCACCACAGGCGCCGCTCCTGCAGGTTCACCTGCTGGAGCTTCTTGGTGCGCACGTGGGAGTGCGACACGGCCATGCCGTTGTTGGCGCGCTTGCCGGTGAGCTGGCAGACCCGGGACATGACCGACGTTCCTTCTTGACGACTGGGATTGGGTGAGGCCGAACGAGTGGTCTGGAAACTTCGGAACGAAATCCCAGCCAAGCGAAAGGCCCCGTGGGTAAAACCCAAGGGGCCAACCTACCAAACGGTTCAGAGCCCCCGCTCCATCAGCCGGCCCATCACATCGCAGCTGCGTTGCTGGAAGCCCGCCAGCTGGTTGGGCTCCAGGCCGCCCACGGCCAGGCGGGCCATCTCATAGAGATGGCGGCTGAGGTCTTCGGCCAGCTGCTGGCTGGGGGAGGTTCCCGTGGCGCCGGTGAGCACCGCTCCGGCCGAGAGCTTGAGCAGCCCCTCCACCAGGGGGTGGCGGCGGTTGATCAGCAGCACGTGATGGTCGGGCAGGCCGGGCAGCCGCTGCTCCATCAGGGCGCCCATGTCGTTGATGCGGCGCATCTGCTCGGGCAGCAGGATCAGGGCCGCCGGGGCGTTCTCCCCCTTGAGGGCCTGCACCTGCAGGGTCACCTTGTCATTGCTGAGGGCCGTCTTGAACAGCTCGCGCAGCTTCTCGCTGGAGTCCTTGCCGTCGGCATCACTCAGTTCGCTCTCCTTCTCCTGCAGGGAGTCGTCGAGTTCGGCATCCACCCGCTGGAACTTCAGCTCCTCGTAGCGGTACTCCAGCCAGGGGATGAACTGGCTGTCGATGAAGGTGTCGGCCAGGAGCACCTCGGCCCCCTGGCTCTTCCACAGGGCCAGCGCCCCGGCCTGCCCGGCCTCGTCGGTGCAGTAGAGGATGCGCTTGTCGTTGGCGGCCTCGAGCCGACTGCGGTAGCCGGCCAGGGTGGTGAATGCCTTGCCCCTGTCGCCGGGGATCGGATCGAGGCTGGCGGATTCGCTGCTGGCGGATTCGCTCGATTGGTCTTCAGCGGCGGCTGGCTGTTCCTGAGCTGGCGCCGTGGTGCCGAAGAGCACCAGGTCGGCCACCTGGTCGGCGAACTTCTCGTCTTCCATGGCGCCGATCTTGATGAAGGGGGCCAGGGATTCCCAGATCTCGGCGTAGCGCTTGGGATCGTCGCGGTGCAGCTCCTTGAGGCGATCGCCCACCTTCTTGGCCACGAAGTTGCCGATCGAGCGCACGCGGCGGTCGGTCTGCAGGGCCGAGCGGCTCACGTTGAGCGGGATGTCGGGGGAATCGATCACGCCCCGCAGGGGCAGCAGGTAGCGGGGCACCACCTCCTTGATGGAGTCGCTCACGAACACCTGGTTGCAATAGAGCTTGATCTCGCCCTTCTCCCAGTCGGCCCGACCGCTGAACTTCGGGAAGTAGAGAATGCCCTGCAGGTTGTAGGGGTAATCGGTGTTGAGGTGTACCCAGAGCAGGGGGTCGCCCTGGAAGGGATAGAGGTAGCGGTAGAGCTCGATGTAGTCGTTGTCGCTGAGCTCCCGCGGGCTCTTGCGCCAGGGTGATTCGCGCTTGTTGACGGTTTCACCCTCCAGCTGCACCGCCACCGGCATGAAGTCGCAGTAGGTGGTGATCAGGGTGCGGATGCGCGCCGGCTCGATGTACTCGAGCTCCTCCTCCATCAGGTGCAGGATCACATCGGTGCCGGGCTCACTGCGCTCCGCTGCCTCCAGGCTGAAGCTCGGCGACCCGTCGCAGGTCCAGCGCACGGCCTCAGCGCCGGGACGCGCCGACAGGCTCACCAACTCCACCTGTTTCGCCACCATGAAGCTGGAGTAGAAGCCCAGGCCGAAGTGGCCGATGATCGCGTCGCCCTCCTGCTTGTACTTCTCCAGGAAGTCTTCGGCGCTGGAGAAGGCCACCTGGTTGATGTAGCGCTTCACCTCATCGGTGGTCATACCGATGCCGTTGTCGGAGATGGTGAGCGTCTTGTGCTCGCGGTCGATCCGCACCTGAATCGAGCCCTCCGATCCTTCGCTGCAGTCGCCCGCCATGGCGGCCATGCGGCGCTTGCTGATGGCATCCACGCCGTTGCTCACCAGCTCCCGCAGGAACACTTCGTGGCCGCTGTAGACGGCCTTTTTGATGATCGGGAAGATGTTCTCGGTATGGATCTGAATCTGGCCCTGTTCGGCTTGAAGCACCACGGATCCGGTTGCAGCACGATGGTT
>JBJTWP010000181.1:0-2835 GCA_046081805.1 Cyanobacteriota bacterium | reverse complement strand
TCCGCCACCTCGCGGGGATCCTCACCACCTAAGCTGGCTGCCAGATTGGACCAGTTTAGGACGGTGGCCACCCCCAGGCCGCCCACCACGAGCGCCAGCACCAGCAGAATGGCGGGGGTAAGGGTGAAACCCCCACTGGAGCGGTTCCGTCGGCTGCCCAGGTTGCCGCTGGCGATCAGAGTCAGGATCAGACGGTGTGACATCGCGAACTCTCAGGTGACACAGCCAGGGGATGGAACCGGTGGACGAAGCCAGGGATGCAGCCAGGTCAAGCAGCCAGCTGATGGGGCGGCGGGAGACTCATGTCCTTCCGGTTGGGATGCCTGGCCAGGCGGTGCGGGGCCGGGGAGACCGGCGGCACTGGGGCGGGGCTCGATTCAGTCAGGATTGACGTCACTTCAGCGCTGCAGCTGACCACAGCCGCAGGCCGGGGCCAGGGCAGGGGCAGTTGGGCGTAGCCATCGCTACGTCCACTCCGCTTTTTCCGATTATACGAACCACCCCGGATCCGGGGCACATCCCCTCGGATCCGGATCCGAAGAACTCTCTCAGACTCTGGCAACCAGGCTTCGCCGCTGCTCCAGCGACCGCCTGGGCCGCCCACCCTGGCCCCACAGCTGGGGGACATCCATGGCTGCAGCCCTGACGCAGCTGGGGGGGCTGGATAGCTGGCTGGGGGATGGAGGGCCCCGATCAGGCCGCCATGGCCTCGGGGCAGGCGAGATCAGGGGCGCTCAATACACCTGGTATGACTTCTCCTCCACAAGAGCAGATCCATAGATGTCATTGATTTGCCGCTTGATCGCGGCTCGCTCGTCATTGTTTCGATAAACTGCACGCGCGAGCTGAACAAATGCGTCATCAAACAACCTGCGTCTTTCGTGATCACGAATGGCATCTTCGATCGCCCAGAGATTCGCGTTGATAGCCTCAAGTTGTTGCATCAGTGACGGATCAACGGCAAGCTCGAGCCCGGCAAGAACCCTCTCCAGGACGCTCAATTCCCGCTTGACGTTCTCCAGGGCAGCGCCCGCAAGCTGGCGGGATTTAATCTGGAGAATCGTGATCTTGTCCACGAGCTCACCCAGGGAGATCGGCGCGAGAATCTCAGAAGTCACTGCAGAGAAGTCACTGGTGGAGCAGTGGGTATCGAGATCAGCGGAAGCAGTCATCACTGGACCCTACGGCCTCAGGGCTGGACCTGCGGCAACCCTGCAGACCGATGAACGGTTTGGGGCCTCCAACCTGGGGCCCCGCGGCTCAACCTCGGTCCTGAGGGGTCAACGGGAAGACCGCAGATTCCTCAGGGCCGGGGACCCAGCGGCAAACCGCGGCTGCCCGCCGGCTCAGCGGGGACGGGTCGAGGGCCGGGTCGCGGGGCGGGAGGCAGTGGCGTTGTTGCGCGCCATCTGCAGCTGCAGCTGTTGCAGTTCCGCCCGCAGACGGTTGAGCTCATTGGCCTGGGCCTGGCTGATGGCCGTGCCAGCCGCCTGGATTTGCTGCACTTCGGCGCGCAGGCGGTTGAGCTCGTCGATCTGGGCCTGGGTTTGGGCCTGGCTGGCGGCTGACGGTCTGAGACGACCGAGCGGGAAGGAGAAGCCAAGCCGGCCGGAATAGCCCGGTGTGCTGCCGTAGCCATAGTCCACCGCGCTGGCCAGGGCGATGGCGGCATTGATGTGCAGAGGACTGTTGGGATTGAGCTTGACGGCACAACCCAGGGCAGCCGCATAGGAGGAGCCGTAGCCACCAACGCCCGAACCGCAGCGCATGACTTCATTGTCGGCAGCCACCACCTGGGGCACCGCAGACATGGCCGAGGCAATGGCCCCGGTGCTGTTCACCGCCTGCCCCAAGGCCCGGATGCTGGTTTCAACCATGCCTGGATCAAAGGAGGTGGTGCCCACATTCCCCTGACCATCCGTGGAGAGCAGTCTGGTGGGTCCAGACTGGTTGGCGGAACCCACGAAGCTGCCCCCTGACGCCACCCCGGGCAGTTTGAGGGAGGAACCAGGGGTGCCGATGACCACCTGATTGGGCGCTGTGGTGGTGGCACCCGGACCAATCGCCACAGACCGGTCGAAGGACGCCACCGACCCCGTGCCAAGGGCCACGCTCTCAGCACCGGAGGCAGTGGCCTTGTAGCCAAGGGCCGTGGCATCCCTGCCTGTGGCAGCGGAGAGGGCCCCCACGGCCGTGCCGGGATCACCAGCCCGCGCGCCGAAGCCGATGGCGGTGGCCTGAACCCCGAACGCTTCGCTGTTGGCACCCACGGCTGTGCCCATCTCCACCGCCTTGGCCCCATTGCCGATGGCGACAGCATTTGGCCCTGTCACCGCGGCATCCTTACCAACGCAAAATGAGGAATCAATCGCGGAGCAATTTCGTACGCCATCGCCTGTGATTGCCACGCCATTGACCGTCAATGTCGTGGTGTTGATGGCGCCGGAGTTGTTGAGATCGCCAGTATTGGTGATGCCATTGGTTGTGGTTGCACCGGTGACGGTGAGGGTTTCAGTCTTGGTATTACCGCTGTTGCTGATGTCGCCAGTATTGGTGATGCCGTTGGTGGTGGTCGTGCCGGTCACGCCCAGGTTGCCGCCCACAGTGGCGTCCTTTGTGACCGTCAAGCTGTCGGTCTTGACATTGCCGGTGTTGGTGATCCCCGCCGTTGTGGACGCACCAGTCACGTCAAGAGTGGTGGTCTTGGTGTTGCCGGTGTTGACGATGCCGTTGGTGTTGGCCGTGCCGGCCACGCCCAGGTTGCCGGCCACGCTGGCATCGCCGCCGATCGTGGCCTTGCCGGTGGTGCTGAGGGTGTCGGTGCCGATATTGCCG
>JBJTWP010000180.1:0-5179 GCA_046081805.1 Cyanobacteriota bacterium | reverse complement strand
GTGTGCGGTTGATGGTTGTCTTCGGCGGTGAGTGGTGGCGCAACTTGCGCTGGGGGCGCAAGGGTGTGCGGCGGGCCCGCCGCTACAGCCCGGAGGCTCGCGCCGTGATCGGCGGCGGCGCGGTGAGCGTGTTCTACGAGCAGCTCGGCCGCAAGCTGCCGCGGGGCACCGTGGTGTCCGTGGGGGAAGGCGAGCCGCTGCTGGAGAAGCTGATCCGCGGTGCGTCGCTCGAGCAGGAGCGCTGCTTCATCGCCGGTGATCCGCCGCGGCCAGGCCTGATCCACGAGCAGCCGGCGGGGATGGAGAAAACCGCCTGCGATTACGGCTACATCGCCAGGATCTGGCCCCAGCTCGACTGGTATCTCGAGGGCGGCGATTTCTACGTGGGCGTGCAGACCAAGCGCGGCTGCCCCCACAACTGCTGCTACTGCGTGTACACGGTGGTGGAGGGCAAGGCGGTGCGCGTGAACCCCGTGGAGGAGGTGATCGCCGAGATGCGTCAGCTCTACGCCAGGGGGGTGCGGGGCTTCTGGTTCACCGACGCCCAGTTCATCCCGGCCCGGCGCTACATCGATGACGCCAAGCAACTGCTGCGGGCCATCCAGGCCGAGGGTTGGAACGACATCCGCTGGGCCGCCTACATCCGCGCCGACAACCTGGATGCCGAGCTGGCCGAACTGATGGTGGCCACAGGCATGGACTATTTCGAGATCGGCATCACCTCCGGTTCCCAGGAGCTCGTGCGCAAGATGCGCATGGGCTACAACCTGCGCACCGTGCTGGAGAACTGCCAGCTGCTGGCCCGCGCCGGTTTCCGCGAGCACGTGTCGGTGAACTACTCGTTCAACGTGATCGACGAGCGGCCCGACACCATTCGCCAGACCGTGGCCTATCACCGCGAGCTCGAGCGGATCTTCGGTGCCGACAAGGTGGAGCCGGCCATCTTCTTCATCGGCCTGCAGCCCCACACCCACCTGGAGCAGTACGGTTTCGACCAGGGTCTGATCCAACCGGGGTACAACCCGATGAGCATGTTGCCCTGGGATGCCCGCCGCATGCTCTGGAACCCCGAGCCGATGGGCAGCACCTTCGGGCGGATCTGCCTGGAGGCATTCGATCGCAACCCGGCCGATTTCGGCCGCACGGTGATGGACCTGCTGGAGCGCGACTACGGACTGGCCCCGCTGGATGCGGCGCTGCATGCGCCGGTGGAGGGCCGCAGGGCCCTGGCGAACGCCAGGAGCTGAATTCCGCCAGGGCACCCCTGGACGTCAGGCCATGGGCAGCTGCAGTTCCGCCAGCAGTCCCCCCAGGGGGGAACTGGCCAGCACCAGCCGCCCCCTGTGCAGGCGGCAGCAGCGCTCCACGATCGTGAGCCCCAGGCCGGTGCGCTGCAGCTGCTGCCGGTCGTTGAAGGGGGGAATCCGCGGCAGGCTCAGCGGGTTGCTGCCGCCAAGCCCGGGGCCGCCGTCCTCCAGCCGCAGGATCAGCTGGCCGCTCTGCTGCCGGGCGGTGAGGCGGATCGGTTCCCTGCCGTAGGTGATGGCGTTGTCGATCAGGTTCACCAGCGCCCGCTCGATCAGCACCGGATCCAGCTGGGTGATCAGCCGGGCCAGGCGCAGCTGGATGCTGCAGCCCGGGTAGCTGGCCGCCACGCGCCTGCACAGATTCTCCACCGGCGTGGCCGAGAGCCGGAAGGGTTCCTCGGGGTCGCCGGCCGACTGTTGCAGCAGGTGCGTCAGGGTGATCAGCCGGTTGGTGTCCTCCCGCAGCTGGGGCAGCGCCCGGCGCAGGCTGGCGGTGTTGTCGGCATCGAGCTCGGCTTCCTCCAGCCGCATCGACAGGCGGGTCAGGGGACTGCCGATGTCGTGGGCCAGCCCCTGCAGGAAGCGTCTCCTGGTTTCCTGCTGCTGGTTGAAGATCTCGAAGCAGCGGTTGATCCGCACCGCGAGTTCGCGCATGGCGGCCATCCCCGCCTCTGGTACGGGTTCCAGTTCGCTGGTGGGGATTTCCGGCAGCCGGTTCAGGATCTGCTGCAGAGGCCGCTGCAGCCGCCACTGCAGGAACACCACCACGGAGATCCCGAGCCCCAGGAGGATGCTGGCGTTGCGGATCAGGGGCCATAGCCAGGGCATCACCCGGGCGGGTGCGCTGTAGACCCAGTAGGTGCGGACCATGGGATCGGACGTATCCACTCGCAGCCAGTAGCCGCAGTAGAGCTTGAAGGGCTGCAGCGGCTGGCAGCGCAACCGCTGGTGGATGCCCCGCTGGGCCAGGGCTGGGACCAGCAGCGCCCCATCCCCGTCCCTGAGGGGGCGGCTGGACCGTGGTGGCTGGGATCCCGGCCAGATCCGCAGCGGCTGCTCCCCCGCATTGATCCGGTCGGGTTCGCTCCCGCCGAGCTTCCTGAGGATCGCGCTCTGCCGGCTGAGATCGAGGCTGAGCAGCTCCGCCAGGGTGTGCCGCAGCAACCAGGGCATCAGCAGACCCAGGATCCCGAACGTCAGCAGACTGAACAGCAGGGCAAAGCCGAGCAGCAGCATCCGGTCCTTCCGGTTCAGCGACGGGGCGCCCTGCTCGCGCCGCCCGGTCGGAGCGCTCCGCCGCACGCCGGCAGGGGTCATCGCCTTGGGTCCGCCGGCGCCGTGGCCAGGATCCGAACCGCGGCGTTGAGGCGGTAGCCCCGGCCGCGCACCGCCTCCAGTCGGCCGCCACTGCCCGGTTCGCAGGCGTTCAGCAGCCTGCGCAGCTTGGAGATCCGCATCGCCAGGGTGCTCGTGGTGCTGGAGTCCACCAGGCTGCCGGTCACCTTCAGCAACTGGTCGCGATCGAACAGGATGCCCGGGGAGAGGCAGAGCAGGCTCAGCAGCGCGGCATCGCCACGGGTCAGCCGCTGCTGGCCCGCAGGCCCCCGCAGGAGGAGTGCGGTGGGGTCGAACTCCACCTGCTCGAACTGGAAGATCTGGTTGGTTGGACGATGGGGCTGCAGGGCCAGTCCCCGCTCGAGCAGGCGCTCGAGGCGGAGCTGGAGCTCCCGCCACAGGAATGGCTTTGCCATGTAGTCATCGGCCCCGGTCTCCAGACCGCTCACCCGCTCATCGGCGCTGCCCAGGGCCGAGAGCATGAGCACCGGGAAGCGGTACCCCTGCTGACGCAACCGGGCGAGCAGATGGGTGCCACTCTGGTGTGGCAGCAGCCGGTCGAGGATCAGCACGTGGGGCAGTTGCTCTGAGAGGGTGCTCTCCAGGGCATCGCCACGGGTGAAGCCGCGCACCGACCAGCCGCAGCCCCGCAGCCGGCGCTCCAGCAGCTCCAGCTGGTCGACGTCGTCCTCCACGACCCACACCCGTGCGTTCCCGTGCCGGCCAGGGCTGATCGTCGTGTTCTCCATGCCTACCGGAATGCCGGTCGGCCATCACTCTCAGCCAAGACGGGATCCCGTGCAACTGCTCCACCAGTGACGCTCTGCCAGCAGCAGCAGCCCGAGCCCCAGCCAGCCCAGCACCCCGCCGATCGGGTTGTCGGGGCCCACCAGCCAGGGCGGTGCGGCGGGTCTGACCACGAGCAGGCCCTGACTCAGCACGAACCATCCCCCCACCAGCCCGCCGTGCAGGGCCGTGGCCCCCCACAGCAGCCCGCCGTCGGCGCGGCGCAGGAGCCCGAGCGCGAGGCCCAGCAGCAGCAGACCGACCAGCAGGCCCGCCAGTTGCAGGGGGGGCAGGTTGAAGCGGGTGTGCACGAGGCTGAACAGGGCGGCCTGCAGCCAGAGCGCCCGCTGGGCGCCCAGCAGCAGGCCAAGCTCTCCGAGCAGCCAGCCACGGAAAAGCAGTTCCTCCGCGAACCCCACCCCCAGCCCCAGGAGGGTGGCATTGAGCAGCAGCCCTGGGGAGAGCCGGGGCTGCCACGCCACCTGCCCTGCCAGGCCGAGACCTGCCGTCACCAGCAGCAGCAGGAGCGCGGCCCAGGCCATCCCCCGCCCCAGGGCCCGGGCCAGGTCGGGTGAACGGGCCCGCACCCCCAGGGTCCGCCAGGGCTGGGCCGCGCCCCAGGTCTGCCGCAGCCGCACTGGCAGGCTGATCACCAGGGCCAGCACGGCGGGCAGCGCCGCCGGGGCCGCCCGCCGATCCGCGGGTACCCCGAGCGTCCCGAGCAGCATCTGGCCCCCCAGGAACAGCAGCACCAGGCTGGCCGGATAGGCGACGGTGCCCCACCAGTGGACCCCCCGGCCGGCCGGCGGAGCGTCGGGGAGCCCCATCAGCTGTCCGGCTCGATTGTGCTGCTGAGACCCTTGGCCTTGAGGCTCTCGCAGTAGAACTCGGCGGGCTCGAGATCGCACACGATCACGAGGCCCACCCCGGTGTTGTGGGCTTCCAGCATCACGGCGATGGCGTCCTGTTCACTCAGGGAGGGCACCACCTGCCGCAGGGTGGTCACCACGTATTCCATGGTGTTCACCGGGTCGTTGTGGAGCAGCACCTTGTAGCGGGGCGAGGGCTTGCGCACCCGCTCGGGCGCCTTCTCGATCACGGCCGCTCCGCCGGGGGATCGGCTGGGCGTTTGGGTGAGGCGGCTGGCCACGGCGCGGCAACCCCAGAGAGCCTGCGGATTCTGACAGTTCAGGCCAGCGGTTCAGGCCAGAACCCTGCTGAGGCGGCCCATCGCCTCCAGCACGTTCTCGCGGCTGTTGAAGGCCGAAAGCCGGAAATACCCCTCGCCGGCGGCACCGAAGCCGCTGCCGGGGGTGCCCACCACATTCGCCTTGTCCAGCAGCAGGTCGAAGAAGCCCCAGGAATCCACGCCCGCGGGGGTTTTGATCCACACGTAGGGAGCCTGTTCACCGCCGTACACCTGCAGGCCGGCGGCGCTGAGCTCGCGGCGGATGATCGCGGCGTTCTCCATGTAGAAGCTGATCAGCGCCTTCACCTGGGCCTGGCCCTCGGGGGAGTACGCCGCCTCGGCGCCGCGCTGCACGATGTAGCTCACGCCGTTGAACTTGGTGCACTGGCGGCGGTTCCACAGGCCCCACAGCTCTACCTGCTCGCCGTTGGCGGCGGTGCCCATCAGGCCGCGGGGCACCACGGTGAGGGCGCAGCGGGTGCCGGTGAAGCCAGCGTTTTTGGAGAAGGAGCGGAATTCGATCGCACACTCCCGGGCACCTTCGATCTCGTAGATCGAGTGG
>JBJTWP010000179.1:0-13872 GCA_046081805.1 Cyanobacteriota bacterium | reverse complement strand
CACGCCGTAGCTCCTTCCAGAGCGGTCGATTCATCAGGTAATGGCCCACGTAGCCGCCACCCAACCCGGGCTGCATCGGCGGCAGCTCCTGGGTTGGGAAGCGTTCCTCGAGGCGCCAGCCGTCTGCCCAGTCATCACAGGGCAGTGGCCGCAACACCCTTGGCCGGGTCTTACCGCGGGAGGCGACCTTCTCATACATGCACCAGAGCCGCCCCTGGCGGATCTGCAGATGTTGAAGTTCCTCCGGGCGCAGTCCGTAGGCCGCCATCAGCTGAAAGGCAAAGCGCCAGCGGGCATCCGGGATGGCCCGCACCAACGCAAGGATGTGCTCCACCTCCAGGGGCGTCGTGATCGCTTTCGCCGCACGCGATCGGCCCACGAACACCGTCAGATCCTGAGGCGGCTCCCAGTCCTCGCCCAGCCGCCGCTCCGCCACGGCCCAACGCAGCAGGGCGGCGGTCGATTGAATCTGGATCTGGCGGGTGCGTCCGCCCGGCTTGTCCGCCCAGATCCGGGCCAGGGTCTCCAGTAGCTGCTTGGCGTTCTGCGGCGGGGCAACCGCAGCCACCGCACCGAGCACGTGGTTCATGGGGTGGCGGTAGACCCGATGCCAGGTCGACGGCTTGATCTCACCGCTGATCAGCTTGTGCTCCCGGGAAGCAGCGATCAGCTCGTCCCAGTCCCCCAGGGCAAGCACCGCCGCCATGCCCCTGGGCCTGGGCCGGCCGGGGTGGGCTGTCTGAGGGCTGCAGCCTGCACTGGCCTCCCCCTCTACTCCCCTCGATCCAGCCGAACGCGGCTTGCGTGCCACGCAGGCATCGGGCTCGACGCCCTTCTGAGACAGGGCGTGAGACACCACCGCCCTGATCGTGTCCTCCCAGTCACGGGCCACCGGCAGGTGAGACGTTTGGTGAGATGTTTTGTCTCACAGCCTGGCACGGCCAAACAGTCGCTGGCACATACTGGAAGCCCTAACGCCAGTGGCGGCAAGGGCTTTGAGCCGAAAACCTTTAGTGAGAACAGGAAGCGGGCGGCGGGAATCGAACCCGCATCATCAGCTTGGAAGGCTGAGGTTTTACCACTAAACTACGCCCGCGAATGTAGAGATCAACTGGAGAACGCTGCAGTGATGACAGCTGCGCTCGATCTACGGGTGAGACCCCATCGGGGATTGAGATCAATAGCTCGCCCAGTCAGACCAGGCGCCCGAGGTGGTGGTCCGGCTCCAGGCTTGAACGCCTGCAGTTGCAGCATTATGGCCTGCGGTTGACAGCTGTTCCAGTGACGAGTGAAGTCCGAGACGCCGCCGATCTCCGCGGCGGCGCCCGGCAGCGGCTGCTCTGGTCGTACGGACTGGGCGACGTCGGCACCGGCATGGGCGCCGCCCTGATCGGGTTCTATCTGCTCCGCTTCTACGTGGCGGCGGGCCTGCCGCCCTGGCTGGCGGGCCTGGCCTACGGCGTCGGCCGGCTCTGGGACGGGGTGAACGATCCGATCGTGGGCTGGCTCAGCGACAAGACCAGCCACCATCCCTGGGGCCCCCGGTTGCCCTGGATGTTCTGGAGCGCCGTTCCGCTCGGGCTCGCCATGGCGGCCATGTGGTGGCTTCCCCCTTGGGACAGCGTGACGATCAAATTCGTGATCTTCATGCTGATTTCCGTGGTGGCCAACAGCCTCTACACCTGCGTCAACCTGCCCTACACGGCTCTGGCGGCGGAGCTCAGCACCGACGTGTCGCTGCGCACCCGGCTGAACACCTCGCGCTTCACCGGCTCGATCCTGGCCACGATCACCGCCGCCCTGCTGGCGGGTGTGCTGGTGGGAAATCTCGGTGATCCGGGCAGCTACCTGCCCGTGGGCCTGGTGTCCGGGCTGATCATCGCCCTCTCCAGCCTGCTCTGCGCCTGGGGCCTGATGCCCAGCGCCCGCCACTGCCAGCGCCCCCAGAGCGCCCGTGGCACCACCCGCCGGCTGCTGCGGCGGGTCGCCCGCAATGGCCGGTTTGTGATGGTGCTGGGGCTCTATTTGCTGGTGTGGTGTGCTCTGCAGTTGATGCAGGCCGTCTCGCTGTTCTTCCTGCCGGTGGTGCTGCAGGTGCCGGAGGGGCTGAGCAAGCTGATCCTGCTGCCGTTCATGGTCAGCTCCCTGGCCGGCCTCTGGCTGTGGAACGGGGTGGCGCACGCCAGCGGCCGGTTGACGGCCCTGCGCTGGGGGGGCTCCCTCTGGGTGATGGCCTGCCTGCTGGTGATGGTGCTGCAGCCCCTCGATCCCAGCGCCGCCAGCTTCGCCCTGGCCGGCAATGACCTGAAGCTGCTGGCCCTGCTCGGCACCATCATGATGGCCGGCGTCGGGGCTTCCACCGCCTACCTGATCCCCTGGTCGCTGCTGCCCGATGCGATCGACGCCGACCCCGAGAAACCGGCGGGCCAGTACAGCGCCTGGATGGTGCTGGCCCAGAAGGTGTGCATCAGCGTGGTGATCGCCCTGTTGGGAGCCCTGCTGACAGCCAGCGGCTATAGCGAAGCCCTCACCAACAGCGGCCAGCCTGCCAGCGCCATCACCACCATCCGCCTGTGCATGGGGCTGATTCCGGCGGTGCTGGTGGTGCTAGGCCTGCTGGTGATGCGACGCTGGCCCGAGAAAGGCCTGCACCGCAGGCGGTCCCGGCCATGATCCGCCCACCGGCCCGTCGCTCTGCCGCCGCCAGCCCTGGCCTGCCGGCCCCGCCCCGCTGGCTCAGCCGACTGTTCACCAGTCTGCTGATCGGCGGTCAGGCCGTGAGCGCGATGGCCCGTGGTCGCATCAACGTCAACGACCTGATGCAGGAGCTGATGGAGGCCGGACCAGCCAGCTTCCTGATCGTGGTGATCACCGCACTGGCCGCCGGCACCGTGTTCAACATCCAGGTGGTGGCTGAACTCTCCAAACAGGGAGCCAGTGCTGCCGTGGGCGGCTTGCTGGCCCTGGGGCTGGCCCGGGAGATCGCACCGCTGCTCACCGCCACGCTGCTCACAGGCAAGGTGGCCACGGCCTACGCCGCCCAGCTCGGCACGATGAAGGTCACTGAGCAGATCGATGCGATCACCATGCTCCGCACCGACCCGGTGGAATACCTGGTGGTGCCCCGGGTTCTGGCCATGGTGATCATGGCTCCGGTCCAGTGCCTGCTCTTCTTCTGGATGGGGATCTGGTCGGGCCAGGTGAGCAGCACCTGGCTCTACAACATCCCGCCAGCGGTGTTCTGGAACTCGGTGCGCACCTGGATGGATATCGACGACCTACCCGCGATGCTGCTCAAAGCGGTGGTGTTCGGGCTGCAGATCGCCGTGATCTCCTGCGGCTGGGGCCTCACCACCAGGGGCGGCCCCAAGGAAGTGGGCACCAGCACCACCGGGGCGGTGGTGATGATTCTGGTGACGGTGGCGCTGATGGATGCTCTGCTCACCAAGCTGCTGTTCGGCTGATGCCATCGATGGAGACGGTCATGACCCCCAATCCTGAGATCCCCTCTGGGCCCGGCAGCGGTGCCGTGCTGAATCCCAGCTTTGGTGTGCCCTTGGGGGTGATGGCCCTGGGGGCTGCCTGCCTGGGGTTGGGGCCCGTGTGGAACGGAGCCCCCTGGCTGGCGGGGATCGTGGCCGTGTTCGGAGCGTTCCTGGCGCTCCAGACCGCCCTGCTGCGGCTGGAGTTCACCGGCGACTGCCTGTTGGTGTGGCGCCAGGACAGCCTGCTCAAACACTTTCCCTACGCCGAATGGCTGAGCTGGCGCCTGTTCTGGCCAGGACTGCCCGTGCTGTTCTATTTCCGGGAACGGCGCAGCATCCACCTGCTGCCAGTGCTCTTCGATGCTGCCGCGCTCCAGCAGCACCTGCAGCAGCACCTGGGCCATCTCGCCCCCGATGGCGCCCCCAACGGCTGAACCCATGACCGACCATCGCCCCGAACCGAGCACCCCGGAGCAGGCTGATCAGGCGCTGGTAGCGCCCCTGCCCACAGGCCAGGAGCGCCTGATCGAGCTGGCCCTCACCGAGCTGCTCCAGCGGCGCGAGACCCTGCAGGCCGACATCGCCGAGCTGGAGCAGCGCCGCCGGCAGATCGACCAGCAGATGGCCGCCAACTTCGCCGGCCAATCGGATCTTGTTTCTCGGCGCATCAAAGGCTTCCAGGATTATCTGGTGGGTGCCCTGCAGGACCTGGCGGTGAGTGCCCAGCAGGTGGAGCTGGTGCCCCAGGCCGTGCTGGTACAGCCCTCCCCGCTGGATGCCGCCCAAGCGGGATCCGGCAGCGGCGTCGAGGTGACGGCCCCGGTGGCCGCCGCAGGACTGTTCGCTGCCGATGAAGCGCTGATCCGCGAGCGGCTGACCAGCTTCCAAGGCCAGCCAGACTTCTACGCCGAACCCTGGAAGCTGCGCCGCACCCTGGAGCCCTCCGGTGCCGCCCTGCTCGATGACTGGTTCCTCAACCAGGGGGGTCGGGGCGCCCAGCCCAGCAGCGGCAGCCGCAACCGCAACGCCCTGATCGCCGCTGGAGCCATCGCCATCCTGGGGGATCTCTACGGCGATCGCTTCCAGACCCTGGTGTTGGCCGGCGAACCGGAACGGCTGGGGGAATGGCGACGCGGCCTGCAGGATTGCCTCGGACTGAGCCGAGAAGACTTCGGACCCAGCAGCGGCATCGTGTTGTTTGAGCGGCCTGATGCCCTGATCGAGCGGGCCGACCGCCTGGAAGAGCGCGGCGAGCTGCCCTTCATCGTGGTGGACGCCGCTGAGCGGGTGGTGGACGTGCCGATCCTGCAGTTCCCGGTGTGGCTGGCCTTCGCGGCGACGTCCGGGGAACTCGCCCTCGAGAGCGACGCCTACTGATCCGCCCCCTTCTCCCTGCCATGATCCTGCTTCCCGGACTGCTTTCCCTGCTGGCGGGCTACCTGCTCGGCTCCATCCCCAGCGGCTATCTGGCCGGCCGCTGGCTGATGGGCCTCGACATCCGCCGCGAAGGATCCGGCTCCACCGGCGCCACGAATGTGCTGCGGGTGGTGGGCAAGGCCCCAGCCCTGGTGGTGTTTGCGGTGGATGTGGGCAAGGGGGCCCTGGCTGTCATGCTGGCCAGGGCTGTGCTGGCACCTCTCGGCCTGCCGCCGGAGGGTGGAGGCAACCTGTCAACGGCGGCGGTGGCGCTGGATTCCTGGGTGGTGGCTGCCGGCCTGGCGGCCCTGGCCGGCCACATCTGGCCCGTCTGGCTGGGCTGGAAAGGCGGCAAGGCGGTGGCCACCGGTCTGGGCATGCTGCTGGGCCTCGCCTGGCCCGTGGGCCTGGCCTGCTTCGGCGTGTTCCTCACCATGCTCAGCGCCAGCCGCATCGTGTCACTCTCCAGCGTGGTGGCAGCGATCGCCCTGCCCCTGCTGATGCTCGGCTGGTTCCCCAGCCAGGGCTCCGGGATCCGGTGGCCCTACCTGGTGCTGGCAGTGATCACGATGGTGCTGGTCGTGTGGCGCCACCGCAGCAACCTGCAGCGCCTGGCCACCGGCACCGAGCCCAGGCTGGGACAGGGCAAGGCCTGAATCCTGCGTAGGCCATTCAGCCCAGCTGACGACTGCGCTCGGCGGCCGCCAGCACCGCCTCGATCAATCCGGAGCGGAGCCCAGCCCGCTCCAGCTGACGCAGGCCAGCCATGGTGGTGCCCGCCGGGCTGCTCACCATGTCCTTGAGCGCGGCGGGATGGAGTGCCTGTTGATCCAGCAGGGCCGCCGTGCCCGCCAGGGTGCGATGGGCCAGATGCTGAGCCAGCTGGCGCGGCAACCCGGCGGCCACCGCCCCGTCCGCCATCGCCTCAGCCACCAGGGCCACAAAGGCGGGTCCTGAGGAGGTGAGCGCCAAGAAGGCATCCAGCTGGGATTCCGGCAGCTCGACCACCTCTCCCACCAGGGCGAACAGATCTCGCACCCGCTGCTGCTGCTCGCCATCCACCGCCGCGCCGAACGCCAGACCCGTCACACCGGCACGAACCAACGCGGGTGTGTTGGGCACCGCACGCACGCAGCTCCAGCCGGGAAACAGGGCCTGCAGGCGGGCGAGGGGAACGCCGGCCAACACGGACAGCAACAGACCCGGACCGTGGGCACCGGCGGCGGTCGCCGCAACGGCCGCCGTCTCCAGCTGCTGAGGCTTGACCGCCAGTAGCACCAGCGGCGCCTGCCAGGCCAAGCCGGGCGAGGTCTGCACGGCGATGCCCAGGGCGGCAGCCAGCCGCTGGGCTGACGTGGGGGTGGCCACTGCGGCCTGTACCTCAGAGCGGTCCACCACACCGGCGTCCAACAGGGGCTGCAACAGGGCCTGGGCCATACGTCCCAGGCCGACGATGCCGAGCCTGGGAGCTTGGCAGCCTGAGGTGGCGGGAGCGGCGGGTGGGGAGACCAAGGCAGGAATCCAGGACTCGGGTCGCCGGGATCAGGTCAGACGCTCAGATGAGCGAATCCTGACGTCCCCAGGCCGGACTGGGGGCGGCCTCCTGGCTGCCACCGGCCTCACGGGTCACAATTGTGGGGGAAGCCAACTCCTCGCTGGCACTGGTGGTGACCGTCACACAGCTGGGAGCGAACAGGAAGATGCTCTCGCCGACCCGCTCCTGATGGCCATCGATGGCGAAGGTGCCACCCGCCACAAAATCCACGGCGCGCTGGGCCTGGTCTGGCTCCATCATGGTCAGATTAAGGATCACCGTCTTCCGCTCGCGCAGGGCCTGGATGGCGCGGGGCATCTCATCGAAGCTGCGGGGCTCCATCAGGGCCACCTCAGCGGCGGTCGAGGACAGCCCCGGCATGCCGATGACATTGGTTCCGACGAAGGGACCGTCCTTCGTCAACTCGGAACTGAGGGCCAGGGAACTGGATCGTCCTGCAGTCGCCGCCTGGGAGGCAGGGGGCACGGCGCCACTGTCGTAGTCGAGCTCATCGTCGTACTCACCATCGAGATAGTCGTCTCCGGACACGACGGCGCGCAGGCGAGACAGCAACGACACGGATCGATCCTCAAGGAAGCTCGTTCCTGAATAGCGTCCCACGCGGAGATCGGCAAGGATTTGCTGCAGGATTCAGCACCGCGGTCCGAACAGCGCAGCGCCGATCCTCACCCAGGTGCTGCCGGCGGCGACCGCCTCACGCCAATCGCCGCTCATGCCCATCGAGAGCTCATCCAGCCCCAGGTCCCAGGCCAGGACAGCACAGTCGCCGAACAGATCCCTCAGCTGGGCAGGGCCGAGCCCCAAGGGGGCGATCGTCATCAGACCAACGGGGCGCAGGGGTGCCAGCGCACGCAACTCAGGCCAGGCCTGACGCAGGGCCCCAGGCTCAAAGCCGCTCTTGGAGGGATCGGGCCGCAGCTTCACCTGAAACATCACCTGCGGTGCACAGCCTTCCTCTGCGGCGATGCGGGCCAGCCGCCGGGCCAGGTCCAGGGAATCCAGCGAATGGATCGTGTTGAAGGCCCGCAGGACACCTCGCACCTTGTTGGCCTGCAGCCGGCCGATGAAGTGCCAATCCAGCGGGGGCAGGTCGACCAGCTGCCTCTGCTTGGCGAGGGCCTCCTGCAGGCGGCTCTCAGCGAAGCTGCGTTGACCGGCGGCGGCGGCACTGCGGATCCGCTCCGCTGGCTGGCCCTTGCTCACAGCCAGCAGCCGGGCGCCGACAGGCAACTGTCGCCGCAGGCCCTCGAGCCGCTCAGCGATCGCGGCCGAATCAGCCAAGGCCTGATGCTGCACTGGTGTCAATGAGCCCCGGCTCAGATAAAGGTTTGATCGAACAGGTCACGCCAGGGCTTCAGGGCTTCGGGACCTTCACGGCGGACGCGGCTCAAATTCTGCTCGGCGTAGTGCCGGGCATCCATCAGGGGGATCACCTCAAAGGTGGCACCCCGCGGCTGGAGCGTGACCAGAAAGAAAATGCGCTGGGCGTACAGCGTGGCGTAGAGATCCTTTCCCTCACCCGCCGGGGCCACCCGGTACAGCATCCCAAAGGTGGGATGGGTGAGGTAACGCTCTGCGCTCACGGAAGCCGACGTGCTGCGGGTATTAAAAGCCACCGACTTTCAAGCGCAGCCCGCTCAACACAACCAACCCCAGGATCGCCAGGCCATTGCGGCGCCGGTCGCCCGGTTGCAACTCCAGGATTCTGCCATGCAGCCGATCCGGAGGACGCCAGCGACCGCCCTGGGCCAGCAGCGCCTCAGCCCCCTGCTCGGCCCGTAGCAGCAGGTTGGCCAGAAGACGCTCCCCTAGGGCCAGGATCAGGGCCAACCCACCCTTCCAGCCCAGCCGCCTGAGGTTGACGGCGCGGGTCGCCACCGCCCGTAGCAGATTCTGCAGCTCCTCCTGCACGAGTGGCAGAAAGCGCAGGGCGAGCAGCAGGGTGAAGCCCAGCCGCTCCACCTGCACCCCCAGCCGGCTGAGGGGCATCAGCAGCCAGCTGATCGCCCACACCAGATCCTCCGGCGGGGTGGTGAGCAGCAGCAGGTTGGCGCTGTGCACCAGGGTGAACAGCAGGGTGGCGCCGTTCAGTCCCAGCTCGGCGGAGCGACGGGTGATCACCAGCGGGCCAAGACGAGCCAGATGCCAGGCCAGGCCGGCCTGCTCAGAAGCCGGGGTGCCAGGCGAACCTGGCAGCAGTCGGATCTCCGCCGGCGGCCGCTGCAGCGGCGCCGGGGCCAGATCACCGGCAGGCAGCACGGCAGCCAGCAGACCCAGCAGAAGGGCCAGGCCCAGAAGCAACGGCACACTGCGGCGCCAGAGGCGCCAGGGCAAGCCACTGGCAAGGGTGATCCCCAACAACAGCGCCACCAGGACCAGCCGCCAGATCGGCCCTGCCAGGATCGGCGTCACCAGGAAGGCAACGGTCCAGAGCAACTTCAGCCGCGGGTCGAGACGTCGCAGCCAGCTGCCGCCGGCTTTGGTTTGCTCGGGATCTTCGGCCACGTACTGGCCGATCGGCACCTGCCGCAGCCAATCCATCAGGGCTCCATGGGCCTGGGGTCAGGGAACGCGACTCTGGCTGCGGGCCAGGTCGCGCTCGGCATCGCGCTGCTGCTTGCCGCGCCAGAACAGCTTGATCGGCGTGCCCTCAAACCCCAGGCCCTCGCGGATCTGGCGCTCCACATAGCGGCGATAGGTGTCGCCGAACAGCTTCGGGTCGTTCACGAACAGGGTGAAGCTGGGCGGTCGGGTGGCCACCTGGGTGCCGTAATACAGACGACCCTGCCGGCCACCACGGCTGGTGGGAGGGGTGCGCCAGCTGAGCGCTTCCTTGAGCACCTCATTCACCACCGAGGTGCTTACCCGCCGACGATGCTGCTCCACCGCCAGCAGCGCCAGGGCGAACACGCTCTGCACCCGCTGGCCGGTGAGGGCCGAGGTGAACAGCATCGGCGCCCAGTCGAGAAAGTAGAGCTTGGCGCGGAGTTCCTTCTCCATCGCCGGCATGGTGTGGGAGTCCTTCTCGATCGCGTCCCACTTGTTCACCACCACCACGCAGGCGCGGCCGTCCTCCTCGATGCGGCCCGCCAGGCGCTGGTCCTGCTCGGTGACGCCGTCGAGGGCATCGATCACCAGCACACACACATCGGAGCGCTCGATCGCCTTGAAGCTGCGGTTGATGCCGAAGAACTCCGGGCCGTAGGTCACCGAGCGCTTGCGGCGGATGCCAGCGGTGTCGAGGATCTTCCAGGTGTGGTTCTCGCGCTCCACCGTGGTGTCGATCGTGTCGCGGGTGGTGCCGCGGATCGGGCTCACGATCGCCCGCTGCTCGCCGCAGATGGCATTGAGCAGGCTGGATTTGCCCACGTTGGGGCGGCCGATGATCGCCATCTGGATCGGCTCCTCGCCGCCCTCCCCATAGGTAGGGGGCAGAAAACTGATCACCTGATCCAGGAGGTCGCCGGTGCCGGCGCCATGGATCGCCGAGATCGGGTGGGGCTCGCCCAGGCCCAGCCCCCAGAACTCGGCGGCCATCGAAAGGCCGGCCTCGGGCGACTCGCACTTGTTCACAGCCAACAGCACCGGCACATCGTGGCCCCGCAGCCAGGTGGCGATCGCCTGATCGGCCGCCGTGCAGCCCTGCTGGCCGTCGACGATCACCAACGCCACCGCGGCCTCGGCCAGGGCCAGGTTGGCCTGCTCACGGATTTCCGGCAGGAACTCACTGTCGTCGTCGAACACCAGGCCGCCGGTGTCCACCACCTTGAAGGTGCGATCGGCCCAGAAGCCCTCCTGGTAAGTGCGGTCGCGGGTCACACCCGGCTCGTCGTGCACGATCGCCTCCCGGCTGCGGCACAGGCGATTCACCAGGGTGGATTTGCCCACGTTGGGGCGTCCGATGATGGCGACGACCGGCAGGGCCAAGGAGTTATCCGCGCGTCTGTCCTGTCTTGACCCTACAGAGAGGCCCTCAGCGCACGGGCAGATCGCCGGGGTGGCCCGCCACCGGGTCGGCCGGCAGCGCCAGCAGGTCCGGCAGCGGCCCTAACTCCGGCAACGCGTCGCCCCGCTCGGCCAGGTGGGCCAGCAGCCAGTTCACGGCGGTGGCCCGGCGGGTGCGTCGCGGGTAGAGCTCGCCGATGCGGTAGCCGCCGAAACCCAGCTGCTGCTTCAGCAACTGCTTGTGCTCCCTGGCGATCGAGCGGGTGAGCGCCACCGAGGCGGGCCGCTCGGCGATGAACTGGGGCGCAATCGGGAACAGCTCCCGCCAGGCGGCGGTCGTGGCCGGGCCCGCGCTCCAGACGCCAGAGCCGTCAGGCCCATAGCCCAGGCGCGGCCAGATCAGCTCACACACGAAGCGATCGCTGAGGCGGTCGGCCAGCACCGCCTCCAGCAGCGCCCGACTGAGGGGGTAGGGAACGGGGGTGGCGGCGACTGGCACAGGGAGGTGCGGGCTGGAGCGTCACAATCAGATCCCCATGATCACCGCCCGGCCGCCATCGCCGAGGCCGGGCGGCGGGCCGACGCGGCGGGCGCCTGCCTGATCGACATCAACCTGGACTGCCCGGAGGATGCGCTGCGCTGCCTGGGTGCCAGCGGCGCCGACGGGGTGATGGCGGGCCGCGGCAGCATGGGGTCTCCTGGCTGGCGGGCCAGGCCGCCGTTGCCGTTGCCCAATCGCCTAGGGCAGCACATCGGGCCAGCCCTGGCGGATCAACAGCAGCGAGAAGTAGGGCCGCTCTTCGGCCGGCACCGCAGAGGCGGGCGCCAGCAGCTGATCGGGCCAACCCACCCGCTGGGCAAACAGGGCCTGCTCCAGCAGTCCCCGGGCCTCCAGCAGCGACCGCACCCAGGGCCAGCGGTGTCCCAGCTTGAGCAGGGCCAGCACCGTGGCTGCCGCAGCGGCGCGATCTAGCAGGGCCGCCAGCTTGACGGGGTCATCGGGGGTGGGTCGAATCAGCAGCCCTTCCTGCTGCAGGGCTAGGGGCCAGACCAGCCCCTGACTGGAGGCCGCCGCCGCCGCCGCGCAGGCCGCGGGGATGCCGGGGATCAGCCGCAGCGGGCAGGCGGGATGGCGCTGCCGCAGGGCCAACAGCACATAGGAACTGCTGGCGAACAGCGACCCATCGCCCTCGCAGAGCAGCACCACCCGCCGGCCCGCCGCCACCTCCGCCGCCAGGGCGTCGGCTGCCGCATGCCAGGCGGCGATGCGGGGCTCAGCCTCCGCCACCATCGGAAACAGCAGCGGCAGGCGGCGCTGCTGGGCACCGATCCAGGGCGCCGCAATCGCCGCGGCCATCCCCCCGGCGCCCTCCCGCACCAGTGGGTAGGCCACCACCGCCGCGGCCTCGATCGCCCGCACCGCCGCCAGCGTGAGCAGCTCGGGATCCCCCGGCCCCACGCTCACCAGGGCGACACCGGGGGGCTCCGCTGGATCCTGGGGCAAAAGGATGGGGGCCGGCAAAGCAAGCGCCAGGGGTTTCTAAGCTCAGTCCAGCAGGTTGATCGCCGGGGGACGTGCCATGACAGTGCTGGCCATCTATTCCGCCAAGGCCGCCCAAGGCCACCATCCGCTGCCAGAACACCTGCTCAACGACGGCGGGCTGATCGCGGCGGAGCTTGCCCGGCGCGGCATTCGCTTCCAGCGCTGGCCGGCCCGGACCCACCTCCCCGACGGAGCCGATCAGGCCGCAATCCTGACGGCCTACGCCGAGGAGGTGCTGGCGGTGCAACAGGAGGGCGGCTACCAGACCGTGGATGCCATCCGCCTCCAGCCTGACCACCCCGAGCGCGACACCCTGCGCCAGAAGTTTCTCGCCGAACACACCCACAGCGAAGACGAGGTGCGCTTCTTCGTGGAGGGGCGCGGCCTGTTCTGCCTGCATGTGGGGGACGAGGTGCTGCAGCTGGTGTGCGAGGCCGATGACTGGATCGCCGTGCCGGCCGGCACGCGCCACTGGTTCGACATGGGGCCCGAACCCCGGTTCTGCGCCCTGCGCTTCTACAACAACCCCGAGGGCTGGGTGGCCCGATTCACCGGCGATCCAATCGCCGGCCGGTTCCCGATGCTGCCGGAACTGCTGAGCCCGAACGCGCGGCGTTAAGCGGCCGGCGCCACCCCCGCCGAATGCAGGCGCACCCGGTCGGGGGAGGCCAGGGCACCGCTGAGGGCCGCCAGCTCCACCGCCGCCAGCTCCTGCAACCGCAGCGCCGTGGCCTCCCGGCCAGAGCACGCTTCAGCCAGCAGCCAGTAGGCCCCGAAGTGGCGTGCCTCACTGGATAGCAGCTGGCCGTACAGCCCCCTGATCTCAGGGTCTGGGCTGTGGGCCGCCAGCAGGGCCAGGCGCTCGTGACTGCGGGCCTCGATCAGGCCTGCCACGAGGAGGCTGTCGAGCCGGCGAGCCGGCTCCTCGCGCCGCACCTGGCCCGCCAGGGCCGCGCCATAGCCCGGCGCCGGCAGCGGTCGCAGGGCGATGCCCCGCGCCTGCAGCAGGGCCAGCACCTGCTCGAAGTGCTCCAGTTCCTCGCGGGCAATCGGGCTGAGGGTCTCGGCCAGGCCGGTGTCGCCGGGGTAGCGAAACATCAGCTGCACGGCGACGCCTGCAGCCTTGCGCTCGCAGTGGGCGTGATCGATCAGCACCAGCTCCGCTGCGGCGATGGCCTGCGCCAGCCAGGCCTCGCTGCTGGGAGCGGCCAGCCAGCGCACCCGCGCCGTGGGATTTGCCGGCGCCGCGGCGGGGCTGGCCAGGGGGGTGGACGTCATCCAGCGGCGGCGACACTGCGGAGATGCTGCACCAGCCCCTCCAGGGCCAGCTGGTAGCTCAGGGGACCGAACCCGCAGACCACCCCCAGGGCCCTGTCGGCCAGATGGGAGTGGTGGCGGAAGGACTCACGGGCATGCACGTTGCTGAGATGCAGCTCCACGTAGGGGATGGCCACCCCCAGCAGGGCATCTCGGATCGCGATCGACGTGTGGGTGTAGGCCCCGGCGTTGATCAGGATCCCGGCCACCTGGCCTTGGGCCTGGTGAATCCGGTCCACCAGGGCGCCTTCGTGGTTGCTCTGGACGCAGTCGATGGACGCCCCCAGCTCAGTGGCCCGCTGACGCAGGGCCGTGTCGATCTGGCGCAGGCTGCTGCTGCCGTAGATCCCAGGCTCCCGGGAGCCGAGCAGGTTGAGATTGGGGCCGTGGAGACAGAGCAACTGCATGGGTGGCGGACGCCGGCTGGTAGTGTCTGGGGGTGTGGTTCGGGTCGGTGCCCGAGTGGTTAATGGGGGCGGACTGTAAATCCGCTGGCTCTGCCTACGCTGGTTCAAATCCAGCCCGGCCCACCTTCCACACGCCCTTGTAGCTCAGCGGTAGAGCACTCCCTTGGTAAGGGAGAGGTCACGAGTTCAAGTCTCGTCAAGGGC
>JBJTWP010000178.1:0-3583 GCA_046081805.1 Cyanobacteriota bacterium | reverse complement strand
CCCCACCACAACTCCGTGAGCACCAGCGGCGGCCAGCGGCTCAGCTACGACGTGCTGATCGTGGCCACCGGCCTCGAACTCTGCTGGGGGCGCATCGAAGGCCTCAGCGAAGCCCTGGGCCAGGGCGGCGTGTGCAGCAACTATTCGCGCGAGTTCGCTCCCTACACCTGGGAGGCGATCCAGACCTTCCAGGGCGGCAATGCGGTGTTCACCTGCGCGCCGATGCCGATCAAGTGCCCCGGCGCTCCCCAGAAGATCGCCTATCTGGCCGACGACGTGTTCAAGAAGAAGCGTCTCAACGCCAAGGTGACCTATGCCACGGCCACCCCGGGCATCTTCGCCATCCCCACCTTCGCCGCGCCGCTGCGGGAGGTGGTGCAGCGCAAGGGCATCGAGGCCCGCTACAACCATGTGCTCACCGCCGTGCGCCCGGACAGGAAGGAGGCGGTGTTCAAGGTGAGCGAAGGGGAGACCACGCGGGAGGAGGTGATCCCCTACGACCTGCTGCATGTGACCCCGCCGATGGCGGCCCCGGAGGTGGTGGCCCAGAGCGCCCTGGCCAATGGGGCCGGGTTCGTGGAGGTGGACAAGCACACCCTTCAGCACAGCCGCTTCGCCAACGTGTTCTCCCTGGGGGATGTGAGCGGCATGCCCAATTCCAAGACCGCCGCTGCCGTGCGCGGCCAGGCCCCTGTGCTCACCGCCAACCTGCTGGCGTTGCTCGACGGCAGGCCCCTGGAGGGATCGTATGACGGCTACAGCTGCTGTCCGCTGATCACGGGCTACGGCAAAGCGATCATGGCCGAGTTCAACTACAACGCCGAGCCAGTACCATCATTCCCCCTGGATCCCACCAAGGAGCGCTGGAGCATGTGGTGGGTGAAGGTGAGGTTGCTGCCCGCGCTCTACTGGAACCGCATGCTCACCGGAGCCCAGCACGAGCGGCGCTTCATGCCGGGGCTGAAGCGCTGAGCCGGGCGCCTCAGGCGCTGAGTTCATGCATGGGGCGGAGCTCCAGCAGTTCCGCTCCCCCCACGCCATGGCTCCACACCTCCGCCACCCCCTCGGCGGGGAAGCTGAAGTCGAGGCTTTCCGTGGGAAACAGCACCCGCTCCAGGGTGGCGTAGTGGCGATCCCGGCAGCGCAGCACCACGACTCGATCGCGGAGATTGTTGTAGCGGCACTCCAGAGACGTCACGGCAGGGGAGGCGAGGGCCCCACAACATTGGTGTGGGAACCCTAATGGGTTGCTCCCGGCCTGTCCGGCCCGCCCGCCTTGACTTCCTGAAAGTCTTCGGATTCAGCCGCGGCACTCAGCGGCACGGCGACTGCGGAGGCAGGCGCGGGCGATCACCCCCTCCTCATCGGCCGGCACCACCAGCCACTCCACCCGCCCGAGCCAGCGCAGGGTCTGCTCCAGCTCACGGCGCAGGGCCCCGTCATGTTCGCCGATGCCACCGCTCAACGCGATCACATCCACACCCCCGAGGCTTGCGGCCATGGCTCCGATCTCCTGCAGCAGCCGGGCCATGAACACCTCGATCGCCAGCCGGGCCTCCCAGTGGCCCGCTGCGGCGGCGGTCCGCAACTCCTTCATGCTGCCGCTCAGCCCCGACAGTCCGAGCAGGCCGCTCCGCTGGTTGAGCCCCTGCTCCAGCTCCAGGGGGGAGAGCCCCTGCTGCAGCAGATGCAACAGCAGCCCCGGATCCACGCTGCCGCTGCGGGTGGCCATCACCAGACCCTCCAGCGGCGTGAACCCCATGGTGGTGGCGATGCTGCGGGGACCACCGGCCGGGGGCAGCGCGATCGCGCAGAGCGAGCAACCGGCCCCCAGATGGCAGCTGATCAGGCGGCGGGCGGCGGGCTTCTGGCCAGCCACGGTTTCCGCCACATGCTGGTGGTTCAGGCCGTGGAAACCGAAGCGCCGCAGGCCCCGCTGCCGCCAGGCCAGCGGCAGGGCATAGGTGTGATGCACCGGCGGGATGGTGGCGTGGAAGGCCGTGTCGAAGCAGGCCCACTGCTCCGCCTCGGGCAGCCACTGCGTCAGGCAGCGCATCACCGCCAGGGCCGGACCGTTGTGCAGCGGCGCCAGGGGCACCAGGGCCTCGATCGCCGCCAGCACCTCCCCGTCCAGCCGGGTGGGGGCTGTGAAGCGTTCCCCACCATGCACTACCCGGTGACCCACCAGCTGGATCGCCTGGCGGTGAACCGCCAGCAACGGCATCAGCCAATCCTCGAACAGGGCCTCCACCGCCCCCGACCGGCCGCCCTCCCAGCTGCGCTGGCCGCGCCACAGGGAGCGCAGCTCCGGGGCGCGGCTGCCCGGCGCCAGCAGCTCGGCCTTGAGGCTCGAGCTGCCGGCGTTGAGCACCAGCACCAGCAGTTGGTCGCTCACCGGGGGATCGTTCGCCAAGGCCAATGGGGGATCGTTCGCCAAGGCTGATTCAGCCGTCGCCGAGGGTTCAGCACCAGTTGGTCACCTCCGGTGAGTCCATGCCGTGGATGTGGGCATGGGAGCGGTGGCTGAGGATCGCCTCCTTCATCCGCTCCTTCACGTGGGCGGCGCGGGAGCGCAGCTGGGGCACCCGGTCGATCACGTCGATCACCAGGGAGAAGCGATCGATCTGGTTGTTCATCGCCAGCTCCAGCGGCGTGTTGATGTTGCCCTTCTCCTTGTAGCCACGCACATGGAAATTGGCGTGGTTGCTGCGGCGGTAGGTGAGCCGGTGGATCAGCCAGGGATAGCCATGGAAGTTGAAAATAACTGGCTTGTCAGTGGTGAACAAGCTGTCAAAATCGCGATCCGACAGGCCATGGGGATGCTCCTTGAGGTCGGTGAGGGCGAACAGCTTCACCACATTGAGCACCCGTACCTTGAGATAGGGGATCTCCCGGCGGATGATCTCCACAGCAGCCAGGGTCTCCTTGCTGGGAATATCTCCGGCGCAGGCCATCACCACGTCGGGTTCATCCGGTTGGGTGCCGCAATCGTCATTGCTGGCCCAGCTCCACAGGCCGATGCCCTTGGCCACATGCTGGCGTGCCTGATCCAGGGTGAGGTATTGCAGATGCTTCTGCTTATCGCTCACGATAATGTTGCACACGTTGGTTTCCTGCATGGCCTCCTCAGCCACCGCCAGCAGGGAGTTGGCGTCCGCCGGCAAGTACACGCGCACCACCTCACCACTTTTGTTGCCGGCCAGATCGATGAAACCGGGATCCTGGTGGGTGAAACCATTGTGATCCTGGCGCCAAACGGTGGAGCTGATCAGGCAGTTCCAGGCGCCGATCGGCGCCCGCCAGGGGGCATGGTGGATGCAGCTCTCCAGCCACTTGGCGTGCTGGTTGAACATCGAGGCGATCACATGGGCGAAGGCCTCGTAGGTGTGGAAGAAGCCGTAGCGGCCGGTGAGCAGGTAACCCTCCATCATTCCCACCAGGGTGTGTTCGGAGAGCATTTCCACCACCCGGCCGCTGCGGGAGAGCTCGCTGCCGTTCATGTCCTCCGGGAGGAACTCCTCCATCCACACCCTCTTGCTCACCTCGTAGATCGCCTGGAGGCGGTTGGAGGCCGTCTCATCGG
>JBJTWP010000177.1:0-3313 GCA_046081805.1 Cyanobacteriota bacterium | reverse complement strand
GTGGGCAGCCTGAGCCGGGCCATCAACTCCGCCAGCGCCCGGGCCGCCAGGAAGATGACCAGATAACGGCCCACTTCCAGCAGCGTTTCCACCGTCTCGATCTGGGTGCTGCCGACTTCAAGCAGCAGGCTGGGCGCGACTATGAACGAAATAAGTGATGTCCGGACCTTAAGGGCGTCGGCGTTGGCCACGTGTGACGTTGCTGATCTCCCAACAGGCCAGGGGGGAGAAATGGCAACCACGGCTACGGTTTGGGAACGCACGGCAAGACCTGTGCCCGAGGGACCACCGCGCGCCGACCGCCATGATCGACCAGCAACCCCGCAACCTGAGCCTGCCCACGCCCGGGTGCTTCGCGGACCCCGATCGCAGCGGCCTGACGGCGACGGATGTGTTCGATGGCATGACCGAGCATCTCTTCTACACGCTGGGCAAGCTGGCCCCCAGCGCCAGTCGCCACGACCTCTACATGGCGCTCAGCTATGCCGTGCGTGACCGGCTGATGACCCGCTACCTGGCGGGCATCGAGGCCATCGGCGCCAACCCCAAGCGGATCGTCGCCTACCTCTCGGCCGAGTTCCTGATCGGTCCCCAGCTCGGCAACAACCTGCTGATGCTCGGCATCCAGCAGGAGGCCGCCGAGGCCCTGCGGCAGTTCGGCATCAACGACATCGAGGAGATCCTCGACGTGGAGGAGGAGCCCGGTCTGGGCAACGGCGGCCTCGGCCGGCTGGCCGCCTGCTTCCTCGAATCCCTCGCCACCCTCGAGATTCCCGCCACCGGCTACGGCATCCGCTACGAATTCGGCATCTTCGACCAGCTGATCCGCGACGGCTGGCAGGTGGAGATCACCGACAAGTGGCTCAAGGCGGGCTGGCCCTGGGAGATTCCCCACCCTGACCAGGCCTGTTTCGTGGGCTTCGGCGGCCACACCGAGAGCTACCGCGACCAGCACGGCGCCTACCGGGTGCGCTGGATCCCCGCCGAACACGCCATCGGCGTCCCACACGACGTGCCGGTGCTGGGCTACCGGGTCAACACCTGCGACCGGTTGCGCCTCTGGCGCGCCGATGCCACCGAATCCTTCGATTTCTACGCCTTCAACAGCGGCGACTACTACGGCGCCGTGGAGGAGAAGGTGGGCTCCGAGACCCTCTGCAAGGTGCTCTACCCCAACGACGGCACCGCCAAGGGCCGCCAGCTGCGCCTCAAGCAGCAGCACTTCTTCGTCAGCTGCTCCCTGCAGGACATGATCCGCAGCCTCGATGCCCGCGGCATTCCCGTCCAGCAGTTCCCCGACCACTGGGCCATCCAGCTCAACGACACCCACCCCTCCATCGCCGTCGCCGAGCTGATGCGGCTCCTGCTCGACGACAAGCACCTCGAGTGGGACGCCGCCTGGGCCATCACCACCGCCTGCCTCTCCTACACCAACCACACCCTCCTGCCCGAGGCCCTCGAGAAATGGGGCCTCGATCTGTTCGGCTCGCTGCTGCCCCGCCACCTCGAGCTGATCTTCGAGATCAACCGCCGCTTCCTGCAGCAGGTGCGCCTCAGGTACCCCGGCAACGACGCCGTGCTGCGCCGCCTCTCGATCATCGAGGAAGCCGGGGGAAAAGCCGTGCGCATGGCCCACCTGGCCACCGTCGGCTCCCACCACGTCAACGGCGTCGCCGCCCTGCACAGCGAACTGGTGCAGCAGGATCTGTTCCCGGAGTTCGCCGCCCTCTGGCCCGAGAAGTTCACCAACGTCACCAACGGCGTCACCCCCAGGCGCTGGGTCGCCCTGGCCAATCCCCAACTCTCGGCCCTGCTCGACAGCTCGATCGGCGATGGCTGGGTGCGCAACCTCGACGAGCTGCGCCAGCTGGAGCGCTACGCCGACGACAGCGGTTTCCTCGAGCACTGGGGGGCCACCAAGCTGTCGGTGAAACGCCATCTCACCCATTACATCCATCGCCACACGGGCGTCCTGGTGGATCCCGCCTCGATGTTCGACGTGCAGGTGAAGCGCATCCACGAGTACAAGCGCCAGCACCTCAATGCCCTCCAGGTGATCGCCCAGTACCTGCGCATCAAGAACGGCCTGGCGGACGGCATGGCCCCCCGCACCGTGATCTTCGGCGGCAAGGCGGCTCCGGGCTATGCCATGGCCAAGCTGATCATCCGCTTCATCAACGGCATCGCCGACGTCGTCAACGCCGACCCCGACGTGGACGGCCGCCTGCGGGTCATCTTCCTCGCCGACTACAACGTCAAGCTCGGTGAGCGCGTCTACCCCGCCGCCGACCTCTCCGAGCAGATCTCCACCGCCGGCCTCGAGGCCTCAGGCACCGGCAACATGAAATTCATGATGAACGGCGCCCTCACCATCGGCACCCTCGATGGCGCCAACGTCGAGATCCGCGAGCAGGTCGGCGACGACAACTTCTTTCTCTTCGGCCGCACCACCGAAGAGATCGGCCAGCTCCACGGCCATTACAGACCCTGTGAATGGATCGCCGCCGATCCCCTGCTGGCGGAGGTGTTCGACCTGATCGGGAGGGGGCACTTCAGCCAGGGGGATACGGAACGGTTCCGGCCCCTGACGGACCAGCTGCGGGGGAGCGACCCCTTCTTCGTGCTGGCCGACTTCGCCTCCTACCTGCAGACCCAGGCCAGCGTCAGCGCCACCTGGGCCGACCGCCGCCGCTGGAATCAGATGGCCCTGCTGAACACCGCCCGCAGTGGCTTCTTCTCCTCCGATCGGGCCATCGGTGAGTACGCGAAACGCATCTGGGACGTGACGCCCTCCCCGGTGGTCATGGGGGCAGCGCCGATGCCAACGGATCCTTAACCGACCACCTGCATGGTGGTGGCACTCCGGAGTCCCCCATGACCTCCCCCTCCCCAGGCGCCCTCACCACCATGCGGCTTCTGGCCCAGGACAGGGAGCTAAGGACCATCGCCGCCGGGGAGGTGATCTTCCGGGCCGGTGAGGCGGGCGACTCCGTTTTCGGCATCGTCGACGGGTCGGTCCGGATCGACTGGGCCGGAGGCAGGGACAGTGAAATCCTAGGGCCCGGCAGCAGCTTCGGGGTGGGGGCGCTGGTGGGCACGGAGCATCAGCGCTTCGGCACCGCCACCGCCATGCAGGACACGCAGCTGCTGGAAATGAACCGGGAGCAGTTCCTGTTCGCGCTCCAATAACTGCCGATGTTCGCCCTGGAGATGCTCCACGGCCTGGAGGAACGGCTGGGTCACCTGAAACCTTCCGGCGGCCCCCTCAGCCCGCCGCCCCGGGCATGAAGCGCCGCTCGTGGGGGGCTCCCTT
>JBJTWP010000176.1:0-4180 GCA_046081805.1 Cyanobacteriota bacterium | reverse complement strand
CAGCCCCAGCTGCCGTTGCCGCGATTCACGCCACAGGGAGACGCCGTGCCGGAACCCCCAGCGCATCAACTGGATCAGGCTGCGGCGGTGTCCCATGCCATGGAGACGAAACACCTGATACGTCCAGACCAGCAGCGAGGGGCGCCTGTGGCTGAGGTTTCCCGGGTGCAGCCGGTAACAGGCCAACACTTCCTGCAGGCAGCCATAGCGCAGGGCGGGCGCGTCGCGCAGCAGGTTCAACCATTGCAGATAGTCCTCATGGTGCGTTGCGGTGAACCCAGCGCCGAGCAGCTCGCGACGGATCAGCACCGTCAGCAGCGGCACCACATTGCGCTGGCGCAATTCCGCCCTGCTGAGCTCGCCAGGGGGACAGCGCAGAGCCTCCACCGGTTGGTGCAGATCGCGAAAGCGCCCGTAGGCCGTCACGGAGAGGTCGCAGCCGGCGGCCGCATGAAAGGCCAGCTGCCGTTCAAGTTTGCACGGATGCCAGAGATCATCCACGTCCAGGAAGGCCACCAGCGGCGCGGTGGCATGGGCCAGACCAACGTTGCGGGGGATCGCCGGAAAACGTTGATCGCTTTCCCCTAAAAGCCGATCGGGTAAGGTCAGCATCCGGAAACGCCGGTCGCTGGCCGTGAGGTGCGCCAGTAGCTCCGGTCCTCCATCGCTGGAGTGGTCATCGATCAGCAGGCTTTCCCAGCTGCCGTGGCTTTGCTGACGCAGGGTCTGCACCAGCTGGGGCAGAAACCCGGCGGCATTGCGGTAGGGCGTGATGATCGAGACGTCTGGCAATGAATCCACCCGCTCAGCGGCAGAGCCAGCCGATGAGCCGGGAGCGAACCCGCATCGCCAGCGGATAGTGGCCAGTCAGGGGTTGGGCCAGGAACTTGGCGAGTTCTCCGAGGCGCTCCTGGCTGGTGCGGCCAGGCTCACGCCAGCGACGTCGCAATTCGGCCCAGCTGGGCAGCTGGCTGGACACACCATCCAGCCTGAACCGGCAGATGGGCCGCGGCAGGTAGGCAACCTGTCCTGTCTCGCCCAGGGCCTGGCGCATGACAGGTCGATCCGCACAGATGACGTTGCGGGGGTCGTAGGGATGCTGTTGGGCCCATGGCGTCGAGAAGAGCACCGCCTGGTGGCACGGAACCATGAGCCTTAACCAACGGCTCACCCGACGCATCCGGGGATCCGGCGAGAGCCAGCGCAGTTCGGCTGACCCGGACGCCTCGATCAAGGCTTGCCCGAAGACCGCCGCAGGTGCCTCGCCAGCCTCAGCCTGGATTCGCTTGGCATGGAGCACCAGGGCCGAAAGACTGAAAGCATCGAAAAACCGATCGCCACTATGGAGAAAGTGCAGCCAGGGGGTGACGGTCAAGGCCAGGGCCGTATTCATGGCAATATAAGGTCCCTTCGGTTTTGAATGCTCATAGAGAAGATTTGCGTTGCATTGCCTCGTGATCAACACCTGCTCGCAGCCATCATCATCAGAGCCATCGATCACCAGCACCTGACTGGGTAGCCGCTGGCTGATCACCGAATCCAGGGTGGTCGCAAGGGCTGCTGGGTTGTTGCGGCAGAGAACGACAACCGTAACCTGCGATTCACCGGGCATTCTTTGATTCACCCCACAGACGGATGGGTCAACCCTTGACGCAGGCCCCGCTGGAGGACCTGCCACAGCCGCCTGCCATCGCGCTTGAGACGTCTGAGCAGTCGACGCGGTAGGCGGGGCGTGTAGTAACGAGCCAGATCAATGCCATCAACGCGAGCGTCAACGAAGTGATGGCCTGGATGCCGCAATGGAATCTCAATGGCGCCGGCTCGTGGCAGCGGCGATAGATCCAGGGCAGTATGGGTTGCCCGTTGGTCGGTAAACCCCAGATTATCAACGAGATTCACCATTGGAAGGATACAGACCTGTCCCTGCCTCCAACAGCTGAGCATCCAGATGTAATCCCAGGTGTCACAGCGACCCTGCCAAACCCGATCCAATTGATGGCGCCAGTATCGGGAAAAACGCTTGCCACCCAGGTCTTCCAACCAGTCTTGCGCTCGCAGAGTTGGCCAGTGATCCATTCGGGCATCGTAGTTTTGCCAGGCCCTTTTCCATGTGGCCCAGCCCCAGACGTGGTACAACCGTGAAAAACGATAACTGCTTTGATCACGGGTTGGACGGTTGCCAATGGCGCAGCCACTCACCATCGCAATCCGATCATCGTCGCGGTAGCGCTCCAACAGTTCAGAGCAATACGGAAAAAAACTAGGATCTGGCAAGACATCATCTTCCAGCACGATGCCAGCTTCCACATGGGAGAAGAACCAGTCCAAGGCTTCCGAGACACCCTGACGACAACCTCGATGCTCATCGCGATAGAGTCGTTGAACCTGACAAGGCCAGTTCAAACTGTCTTCGATGGTCATTCGTGTCAGGTGACATGCTTCAGCCAGGGGCTGATCACCTGGTCTGACTCCATCACAGGCAACAAACAACTGAGTTGGACGGACCTGTTGCAGGCGCTGCATGAGCTTCGCCGTGGTGTCTGGCCTGCGCCAGGCCAGCAGCAGCACGGGTGTGGCAAACCCTTCACTGGCGATAGCCCTGTCTTGCCCCGCAGGATCACCCGGGGGAGGCGCGGCGTGGAAGCCAGACAAGATCCCCAGCAGACGGGAGCATGATGCTATCGGTCACCCGGAAGGCCCAGGGTCGTGTCCGACCACAGCCGCCGCCATGCAGGGGCCCCATGCAGGAGCCCCAGAGATCAGGGCCAGGTTTGACCGCCCACTGCGCAGGCCCCTGGGACTTGCGCAGGTCCTAGGGTCTGGCGCAGGCACTCGCGTACCGCGCCGGTCTGGCTGAGAGAATCGCCGCCAGATGCGTGGCCCCTTGGCGGCATGACTGCGGCGGTGAGCACCCCCTTCGACTTCGCCGCCTACCTGGAGGCCGCCCGGCTGCAGGTGGAGGCGGCCCTCGATAGCTCCCTGGGGCCCGAGCGCCCCGAGAGCCTGCGGGAGGCGATGCGCTACTCCCTGCTGGCCGGCGGCAAGCGGCTGCGGCCGATCCTCTGCCTGGCCGCCTGCGAGCTGGCCGGTGGCGACAGCGCCCTGGCCATGCCGACGGCGGTGGCGCTGGAGATGGTGCACACCATGTCGCTGATCCATGACGACCTGCCCGCCATGGACAACGACGACCTGCGCCGCGGCCGCCCCACCAACCACAAGGTGTATGGCGAGGCCAACGCGATCCTGGCCGGCGATGCCCTGCTCACCCGTGCCTTCGAGATGGTGGCGCTGCGCAGTCCAGGGGTGCCCGCCGAGCGGTTGCTGGCGGTGGTGGGCGAGATCTCCCTGGCCTCCGGCGCCCCCGGCCTGGTGGGCGGCCAGGTGGTGGATCTGGAGTGCGAGGGCAGGAGCGTCGACCTCGACACGCTCGAATACATCCACCTCCACAAGACCGGCGCCCTGCTGCGCGCCTGCGTGATCAGCGGCGCCCTGATCGCCGGCGCCTCCGAGGCCCTGCTGGCGGCACTGGGCACCTACGCCCGCGGCATCGGCCTGGCGTTCCAGATCATCGACGATATCCTCGACCTCACCGCCAGCAGCGAGGTGCTCGGCAAGACCGCGGGCAAAGACCTCACCGCCGACAAGACCACCTACCCCAAGCTGCTGGGCCTCGAGGAATCGCGCCGCCGCGCCGATGCCCTGGTGGCCGAGGCCAAGGCCGCCCTGGCCCCCCATGCCGAAGGGGAGATCGGTGCTCTCAAGGCCGCACCGCTGCTGGCCCTGGCCGACTACATCACGAGCCGCGATCGATGAGCGGCGCTCTGTTTGCCGCGGCGGCCGGTGCTTCTCCCCTTCTGAGTGTTCTGGATAACGGTTCGCTCTGGTGGGGCCTGGCGGCCTGCGGCAGCGCCCAGCTCTCCAAGTTCTTCATCGAGCTGGCGGTGCACCGCCGCTGGAACCCGAAGGTGCTGGTGGAAACCGGTGGCATGCCCTCGAGCCACTCGGCCCTGCTCACCGGCACCGCCGCCTGCATCGGCTGGCAGCAGGGTTTCGACACGCCCCTGTTCGCCCTGGCGGCGGCGCTCTGCTTCGTCGTGCTCTACGACGCCTCCGGCGTGCGCCGCGCCGCCGGTCTCACGGCGGCGCGGGTGAACGGCCTGCCGGTGGCGCTCTGGTCGGA
>JBJTWP010000175.1:0-12562 GCA_046081805.1 Cyanobacteriota bacterium | reverse complement strand
CTGATCTGCCCAAGGGCCTCTTTGTGTTTGCCGGCATCGACGGCGTGCGTTTCCGCAGGCCCGTGGTGCCCGGCGACCAGCTGGTGATCAGCTGCGAACTGCTGAGATTCAAGCGCAAGCGCTTCGGAAAGGTGCACGCCGAGGCCACCGTGGAGGGCCAGCTGGTGTGCTCGGGAGAGCTGCTGTTCTCCCTGGTGGACTGAAACGATGCACGCAGCTGAGGCCACCGCCCCGCCGATGACCACCGCGATCCACCCCACCGCAGTGGTTGATCCGAGCGCCCGGATCGGAGCCGGTGTCCAGATCGGCCCCTACGCCGTGATCGGTGCCGATGTGGAGCTGGGCGATGGCTGCCGCATTGGTCCCCATGTGGTGATCGATGGCCGCGTGCGCCTGGGCCGCGGCAACAGGGTGTTTCCCGGGGCCTGCATCGGCCTGGAACCCCAGGACCTCAAATACGCGGGTGATCCCACCGAGGTGGTGCTCGGTGACGACAACACGATCCGGGAGTGCGTCACGATCAATCGCGCCACCTCCGGCGAAGAGCGCACCCAGTTGGGCAGCGGCAACCTGCTGATGGCCTACAGCCACATCGGCCACAACTGCCTGCTGGGCGATCGAATCGTCATCGCCAATGGCGTGGCGGTGGCCGGCCATGTGGTGATCGGCGATCGGGCCGTGATCGGCGGGGTGCTGGGGATTCACCAGTTCGTGCACATCGGCGCCATGGCGATGGTGGGCGGCATGAGCCGCATCGACCGGGATGTGCCGCCGTTCATGATGGTGGAGGGCCATCCCGGCCGCCTCAGGGGCCTCAACAAGCTGGGCATCAGGCGCAGTGGTCTGGCTGACCGCGATGACGGCCTCCAGCTGCGCCAGCTCCAGGAACTCTGGACCCTGCTCTACCGCAGTGATCGGGTGCTGGCCGAAGCGCTCATCGCCGCCCGCGACCTTCCCCTCACCGAAGCCGGAGAGTTGCTGGTGGGTTTTCTTGAGGCCTCCACCGGCACCGGCCGCCGCGGTCCCCTGCCGCCCCAGCGCTGATGCTGCGCCTGCTGGTGAGCACCGGCGAGGTGTCCGGTGACCTGCAGGGCAGCCTGCTGATCCGGGCCCTGTTCGCGGAAGCCCGGGAGCGGGGCATTGAGCTGGAGGTGCTGGCCCTGGGGGGTGAGCGCATGCGCCAGGCCGGTGCCGAGCTGATTGCCGATACGGCACCCATGGGTGCCATCGGCCTCTGGGAGGCGCTGCCGCTGATCCTGCCCACCCTGCAGCTGCAGCGCCGTCTGCGCCGCTGGCTGGCCAGCCACCCGCCGGATGGCGTGGTGCTGATCGACTACATGGGCGCCAACGTGAACCTGGGGCTGCGCATGAAGCGCCTCTATCCCCATGTGCCGATCACCTATTACATCGCCCCCCAGGAGTGGGCCTTCCGGCTCGGCGACGGGGGCACCACCCGCCTGATCGGCTTCAGTGACCGGATCCTGGCGATCTTCCCGGAGGAGGCGCGCTTCTACGGCGAGCGGGGCGCCGCAGTGAGCTGGGTGGGCCATCCCCTGATCGACACCCTCAGCCACCTGCCCAGCCGCGCCGCGGCCCGCCAGCGCCTCGGCATTGGCGCGGACGATCCGGTGTTGCTGGTGCTGCCGGCCTCCCGCCAGCAGGAGCTGCGCTACCTGCTGCCGACCATGGCCCAGGCCGCGGCTGAACTGCAGCGCCGCCACCCCAGCCTGCAGGTGCTGGTGCCGACGGGTCTCCAGGGCTTTGAGGCGGAGCTCAACCAGCAGCTGGCGGCGGCTGGGGCGCGGGCCCGGGTGATCCCGGCCTCCGAGGCGGATCGGCTCAAGCCCGATCTCTGCGCTGCCGCTGATGCGGCCCTCACCAAGAGCGGCACCGCCAACCTGGAGCTGGCCCTGCGCGGTGTGCCCCAGGTGGTGGCCTACCGGGTGAGCCGTGTGACCGCCTTCGTGGCCAAGCAGCTGCTCCGCTTCAAGGTGCCCCACATCTCACCGGTGAACCTGGTGCTGCACGAGCGGCTGGTGCCCGAGCTGCTGCAGGACGAGCTCACCCCGGAAGCGATCGTGGCCGCCGCCGAACCGCTGCTGCAGCCCGCCAGCCCTGAACGGGAGGCGATGGTGGAGGGGTATGGGCGGCTGCGGCGGGAGCTGGGGGAGCCGGGTGTCACCCGCCGGGCCGCGGCTGCCATCCTCGATCAACTGTCTGCTGCCACCGCCTGAGATGCGCCGCACCATCGCCTCACTGCTGGGTCTCTGCCTGTTGCTGCCGCTGCTGGCCTGGCCCGCCCCCGCTGTTGCCGCGCCCGCGCAGGAGGCGGTGTTTGCGGGGGGGTGCTTCTGGTGCCTGGAGCACGATCTGGCCAAGCTGCCCGGGGTGCTTTCGGCCGAGAGTGGCTACAGCGGCGGCACTCTGGCCAACCCGAGCTATCGGCAGGTGTCGGCCGGGGGCACCGGCCACCAGGAGAGCGTGCTGGTGCGCTTCGATCCCGAGCGCCTCAGCTATCCCAGCCTGCTGCGGGCCTATTGGCGCAATGTGGATCCCTTCGACGGGGGCGGTCAGTTCTGTGATCGCGGCGATTCCTACCGGCCGGTGATCTTCACCAAGGGGGCTGCCCAGGCCGACCAGGCCCGCAGCAGTGCCGCTGCCGTGGCCAGGCAACTGGGGGTGGCCCGCTCAGCCCTGAAGGTGCAGATCAGGTCGCTGGAGCAGTTCTGGCCCGCCGAGGGCTATCACCAGGACTACGCCGAGAAGAACGCGGTGAAATACGGCTACTACCGCTGGGCCTGCGGCCGGGATCAGCGCTTGAGGCAGGTGTGGGGAGCCAAACCGGAGTCGGCCAGGGGACGATGACCCGGGCCCCGAGCCAGGAGCGGTCGCCGGGCTGCGGATCGGCTCGGCAATCCAGGAGTGAAGCGGGCTTCCCCCCTGGTCGTCCTGGCTTTGTCTCGATAGTCTGGTCTTCCCTCCCGCCGCGGTCTGTATGTATCTGCTGACCATTCGCGACGGTCTGCAGACCCGCCACATCGGCCCCTACACCAGCCCGAAGCAGGCGGCCGACGACCTCGATCGTCTGCTGGGGCTGTGCAGTGACCGGGCCCGCTGGCAGATCCATGCGCTCGAAGCGCCCGATCAGGTGGTCGCGAGTCTGACCCCGCCTGGCGGCACGCCAGCCCGCGCCCGGCTGGCGGCCTGACCTGAACGCGAGCGGACTTCAGTCCTGACAGTGGGGGGTCGCGGGATGCCAGCAGCGATCCACCAGGCTCACTGACGGCCCGGATAGCCCCGCAACAGGCCGCTCTCGATCATCAGCCCCACGCCGGCGTTGATCAGGATCAGGCCCAGGGTGCCGTACCAGAACCAGGGGCCGGGGGCCTTGAGGAAATTGAGCGCCACGGTGCCGCCGCCGCTGCTGGCCACCTGGGCGCTGGCAGCCAGCTGCTCCAGGCCCTTGCGGATCACCGCTTCCCCGAACAGGCAGAGGCCTGCCGGCAGCAGCAGCACCCCCAGCTGGGCCTTCACGTACCAGCGGATCTTCTGAACGGCCATCGTTTCTGGCGCTCGCTGGGCGCCAACCTAGGCGGGATCTCCACAGGGGGCACCGGCGGCCACCCAGTTCACCAGGGTGCGCACCCCGAAGCCGGTGGCCCCGGCGGGATCGGCGCCGCGGCCCTTGTCGCTCCAGACGGTGCCGGCGATGTCGAGGTGGGCCCAGGGCAGGCCCTTGGTCACGAAGTCCTGCAGGAACAGGGCGGCGGTGATCGAGCCGCCGGGCCGGGGGCCGGTGTTCTTCATGTCGGCCACCGGGCTCTTGAGGCCCTGCTTGTACGACGCGCGCAGGGGCATCCGCCAGAGGTCTTCACCGCCGGCCCGTCCTGCCTCCAGCAGGGCTCCGGCCAGGGCGTCACTGCAGGACCACAGCCCGGCGATCTCCTCGCCCAGGGCGATCACGCAGGCCCCGGTGAGGGTGGCCAGGTCCACGATCGCGTCGGGCTCCAGTCGGCTGGCGTACACCAGGGCATCGGCCAGGGTGAGCCGCCCTTCGGCATCGGTGTTGTTGATCTCGATCGTCTTGCCGTTGGAGGCCGTCACGATGTCGCCGGGATGCACGGCGCCGCCGCTGATCATGTTTTCGCAGGCCGCCACGATCACGTGCACCTCCACGGATTCGGGCTTCAGGCCGCCGATGGCCCGGGCAGCGCCCAGCACCGCCGCGCTGCCGCCCATGTCGTACTTCATCATCTCAATCTGAGATCCGGCGGTCTTCAGGTTGTATCCACCTGAGTCGAAGGTGAGACCCTTGCCGATCAGCACGACCCGCCGCGACACCGCACCGGCGGGGCGGTAGGTGAGGTGGATGAACTTGGGCGGCAGGTCGGAGCCCTGGGCCACCCCCAGGTAGGCGCCCATGCCCAGGGCCTCGCAGTCGCTGCGCTCCAGCACCGTGAGCTCCAGGCCGTGGTCGCGGGCAATGGCGGCGGCGGTGTCGGCCAGCTGCTGGGGCGTGGCCACGTTCGGGGGAGCGGCCACCAGCTGGCGGGCCAGTTCCACCCCGGCGCACACCGGCTCCACCGCCAGTAGGGCCGCATCGGCCGCCGCGGGCACCCCGATCAGGTGCAGGGCCGTGAGGCGCGGCCTGCCGGTGTCGGGTTCGCTCTTGAAGCGTTCATCGCTGTAGGTGGCCAGCCGGGCCGCCTCCGCCATCGCCCGGGCGCCATGGCTGCTATCCAGGCCCTCCAGGGGCAGGGCCAGGGCCAGGCTGCTGCAGCCGGCGGAGAGGGCCGCCCTGGCGGCGGCGGCGGCGGCTCTGCGCAGGCCGTTGCCATCGAAGCCGGCGGGTTCCCCCAGCCCCACCAGGATCAGAGTGGTCGGCTGGCTGCCCAGACACTCCAGGCTGGCGCAGTCCCCGGGCTTGGCCTTGAACTGGCGCTGCTGCAGCCGTGCCGTGAGCTCGGAGCCGAAGCGCTCGGTGAGGGCCTCGAGCAGGGGATGGGCCGCCAGGCCCTCCTCGCCGCTGAACAGACCCACGGCCAGCGCCTGCTCGCCCAGGCCCCCCAGGGCCGCGGCGAGGGGCGAGGAACTGCAGCGGAACTCCATGCGGCGGCCTGCCTTGGCGGCGCGATCGTAGCCAGCGCCCCAGGGCCGCCCCGGGCGAGGCTGCCCCTCAGCGCAGCTCCAGCTCAGCGGTGAATGGTGTGGCCCAGCGCGCCCGGGTTTCCTTGTTGAAGGGCGGCTGCCAGCGGCTGATCAGGGCCTGCTCCAGCACCCGCCGCGGCTTCACCTCCGCAGGCACATCCAGCCAGAAGCGGATGCTCGGCCGCCCTGCCAGACCGGTGCGGCTGAGGGCCTCGCCATAGGCCGCCAGGTAGCGCTTGCAGTCGTGCTCGCCTTTCCAGCGCCGGTCGGCGGCGCCGGTTTCGCCCACATACAGCAACAGGGGCTGATCCAGGGCCGGCGGGCGGTCGATCACGAAATACAGGGCGGCGCCCTGCTGGGGTGCCTCTGGCCAGCGCCAGAAACTCAGCGGCTGGGGCTGCAGCTGCAACGGATGGAGGGCGGCGGCCAGGGCCTCAGGGTCGTCGCCCGCTGGACCGAACAGGCTGACCTGCCCTGCGGCCACCGCGTCGCCGGCGAAGCGTGGGGCCTGAAAGCCCGCCAGCCGCTGCTGCCAGCCCTGCAGCTGCGCGGCGCTGAGCTCGAGCTCGGCTGCAGGGCTGGGGCCACCGCCCTGGCCTGCCGCCCCAGCGAAGAGGTTGCCCTGGCGTGCCATCAGCGCGTTGGCCCCCCCGGCAGCACCGGGCCGATCGGCCCACTGCCGAAGCGCACCTTGCCGATCCAGCGCTCCACCAGATCCGGCGGCAGCTGCAGCCGTTGCTGCAGATCGGCCAGGTCGCGGAAGGGGGCGCGGGAGCGCTCCCGCAGCAGCCGCTGGCTGCGCTCGGCGGAGAGGCCCAGGACCTGCAGGTCGGCCAGCCGCGCCCGGTTGAGGTCCAGCCGAGCTGCGCTGGGGGCTGCCGGTGGTTCGCCATACCAGCGGAACTCCAGCAGCGGCAGCCAGGCCGCCACCACGCCCGCCGGCAGGTCCAGCAGCCGCTGCAGATCCTCGGCTCCGCTGAGCTGCACCCCACCCGCCTGCAGCCGCAGCAGCAGATCCACCTGCTCGGCGCCCATCCCGGGGAGGCGCAGCCAGTCGGCCCGGGTGGCGCGGTTCACATCCAGGCGCCAGCCGAGGGCGGCGGCGTGGCGCAGCTCATCGGCATCCGCCAGGCGCAGGCCCGGGTTCTGCCGCAGCTTCAGGGCCAGCAGGTCACGCTCCACGGCCTCGTGCTGCTGGAGCGGTTGCGGTTCTGGAGAGGGAGTGGAATCCGGCGGGATCTGGCCGGTGACCTGCAGCAACAGCCGGGCCAGGGGATCCAGCCAGTGGCGCCGGGCCATGCTGCGGAGGTGCCAGGGAGCGGTGCTGCGAAGGTAGCCGGGATGCGTGGATCCGCACTCGCCAGCCCCGTCGCCGCTTTCCAGAATCACCGCCACCGTCGCCGCGCCGCCTGCTCCATGGCGTTTTTTGACTCCGACATCGTGCAGGACGAGGCCAAGCGGCTCTTCCTCGACTACCAGCAGTTGATGCAGCTGGGCAGTGACTACGGCAAGTTCGACCGGGAGGGCAAGAAGCTCTATATCGAGCGCATGGAAGACATGATGGACCGCTATCACGTGTTCATGAAGCGCTTCGAGCTGTCGGAAGACTTCCAGGCGAAGCTCACCGTTGAACAGCTGCGCACCCAGCTGGGCCAGTTCGGGCTCACCCCCGACGCGATGTTCGAGCAGATGCATCAGACGCTGGAGCGGATGAAGAGCGAACTCGACAAGACGCCCTGAGGCCCCTGCCTACGATCCGCCGCTGATGCGGGCGCGGGAGCGCGGGTGATGGGGGCTGCAAGCTGGACTCTGCCGGGCTGGTGCGCCCGCGGCGTGGCCGATCTGTTTCCCGCCGGGACGGGCGAAGGTGCCGCCGGCGACCCCGATCAGCAGCTGGCCGCCCGCCTGGCCGCAGCGGAGGCCACCGGGCGCCCCCTGCGGGTGAAGCTCGGCATCGACCCCACCGGCACGGACATCCATCTGGGGCATTCGATCCTGTTCCGCAAGCTGCGGGCCTTTCAGGACGCGGGTCATACGGCAGTGCTGATCATCGGCGACTTCACCGCCCGCATCGGCGATCCCACCGGCAAGAGCGCCACCCGCGTGCAGCTCAGTGCAGCCCAGGTGGAGGCCAACGCCGACACCTATCTGGTGCAGCTGGGCCTGGGGCAACCCCGGCAGCGGGGCCTGCTCGATTTCGACACCCCCGGCCGGCTGGAGGTGCGCCGCAACAGTGAGTGGCTGGCCGGCCTTGATCTGCCGCGGGTGATCGAGCTGCTGGGTACCGCCACCGTGGGCCAGATGCTGGCCAAGGAGGATTTCGCCAACCGCTACGGCTCCGGCACCCCTATCTCCCTGCACGAATTTCTCTATCCGCTGCTGCAGGGCTACGACTCGGTGGCGATCGAGGCCGACCTGGAGCTCGGCGGCACCGATCAGAAGTTCAACGTGGCCATGGGCCGCGATCTGCAGCGCCACTTCAACCTGCGGCCCCAGTTCGGGATGCTGCTGCCGATCCTCCCCGGCCTCGACGGGGTGCAGAAGATGAGCAAGAGCCTGGGCAACACCGTGGGGCTCAGCGAAGACCCCCTCTCGATGTACTCCAAGCTCGAGAAGGTGCCGGATGCGGCGGTGGAGGAGTACCTCACCCTGCTCACCGATCTGGATCTGGCGGCCCTGCCCGCCAACCCCCGGGAACGCCAGAAGGCGATGGCCCTGGAGATCACCAGCCTGCGCCATGGCGCGGCCGCCGCCGTCCAGGCCCAGGCCGATGCGGCCACCCTGGTGGGCGGCGCAGGCGGCAGCGGCGCCGCCGAGGCCGAGGTGCCGGAAGCCTCCCTGGCGGTGGTGACCTTTCCCGTGAAGGCTTTCTATTTGCTCAGCGCCGTGGGCCTCTGTGCCAGCAGCAGCGAGGCCCGGCGCCAGATCCAGGGCGGTGGCGTGAAGCTGGATGGCCAGAAGCTCACCGACCCCAGCCAGGAGTTCGCCTCCGCCGCGGAGCTCAGCGGCAAGGTGCTCCAGCTCGGCCGGAAAACCTTCCGCCGGTTGGTGGCTCCATAGCCTGCGGCGATGCCCCTGCCCCGCGTTCCGTGAGCCAGCCACCGGCCCGCAGCATCGATCCAGCCGATCGGATCATCGTGGCCCTCGATGGCATGGCCCCCGAGCAGGCCCTGGCCTTCACCGATGCCATCGCGGAGCTGCGCTGGGTGAAGGTGGGCCTCGAGCTGTTCGTGGCGGGCGGCCCGGAGGTGGTGCGCCAGCTGCGTCAGCGCGGCAAGCGGGTGTTCCTCGATCTGAAGTTCCATGACATCCCGGCCACCATGGCCGGTGCCTGCCGCAGCGCCACCCGCCTCGGTGCCGAACTGATCACGGTGCATGCCTGCGCAGGCCGTGAGGCTCTCCAGGCCGCCCAGGCCGCGGCGGTGGCATCGGCGGCCAGTGCCGGCCAGCCCCGGCCCACCCTGCTCGCCGTGACGGTGCTCACCAGCTGGGAGGCGGCACGGTTCACGGCTGAGCTGGCGATCGCGGAGCCCATCGATCACTACGTGCCACGCCTGGCCCAGCTGGCGGGGGAGGCCGGCATCGGTGGCTGCGTGTGCTCCCCCCTGGAGGTGGCGGCGCTGAGGGCCGCCCATCCCGAACCCTTTGTTCTCGTGACGCCCGGCATCCGCCCCGCCGGCAGCGAGCGGGGCGATCAGCAGCGCGTGCTCACCCCCGCCCAGGCCATCGCCGCCGGCGCCAGCCAGCTGGTGATCGGCCGGCCAATCACCGCCGCCAGCGATCCCCGGGGCTCCTATCTCAGCTGTTGCGCTGCCCTGGCGGCCTGAACAGCATGGATCCGGGCAGAGAAAGCCCTTCAGGGCGGGCGGATTCCATGGACCAGCCAGTGGAGCTGCGGTTTCGGCCGTCGGGTTGGGGCCGCTGGCTGGAGGCGGTGTTCCTCTCGGTGTGGCTGCTGGGCTGGGCCGCCGGCGAGGCCTTCGCTCTGGCGATGGTGGGCGGCCTGGGCTGGGCTTTGATCAGCGGTCGTGCCATCCCGAACCAGCCCGATTCACCGCTGCTGGCGGTGCTCTTGGCTGGCTTCCTGCTGACCTGGCTGGCGTTCTGGACCCTGGGCGGTCTGCTGGCGCTGCGGGCCTGGCTGGGTTGCTTCTGGGCGGAAGACCGGCTGCGGCTCACCACGACCGACCTGGAATGGCAGCAGAGGCTCGGTCCCTGGCGCCGGCGGCGGCGGCTGCCGCGCGCTTCGCTGGAGTCGGTGCGCCTGGCCAGGCGGGGCTCGAGCCGCGGCGGGGCCCTGATCGCCCAGCTGGCGGATCGCCAGGAGGAACTCACCCGGCTGGGCACCCCGGGGCAGCGGCAGGAGGCTTCCGCGCTGCTGGGCAGGGCCCTGGCGGTGGACCCGCCCAGGCCGGGCCGGCCCGCAGCCGCGGCGCTGCCCGATCGCTGGGAGTGCGAAGCCCCCTCCTTCGGCCCAGCGCTGCTCGTGCCCCGCCGCCGCACCCGCCGGATCCAGACCCTGGTGATGGCCGGCCTCGCCCTGCCCCTGGCCTCACTCCAGCTAACTGTGCTGCGCCAGGCCTGGAGCCACCTGATGCACCTGCCCCTGGCACTGATGCTCGCCCCGCTGACCGCAGCGGCCTGGTGGGGGATGCTCTGGCTGGCCCTCGGACGGCAGGAATGGCGCCTCGGCAGTGCCGAACTGGTGGCCCAGCGCCGGTTCTGCGGCAGGGTGCGGGAACGCTTCACGGCCCGGACCCTGACTCTCGTGGAGTCGATCGATGACGATGGCGATGACTGGTATGAACTGAGGGCGACGCAGCTCCAACCGCTGCCTGGGGGAGAGGCCAGGATTCCGGCCTCCGTGGTTCTCTGCCGGCGGCTCCATGATCCGGGCGAGCCACGCAGCCTGGGCCACTGGCTGGCCCGGCGCACCGGGATTCGCTTCGACGACCATCTGCCGAGTGCTGAGCAGCGGGAGGCCCTGCGCCTGGCGAAACTCGACCAGTTGGAGGCGCAGTTGCAGGCCAGTGGACGCCTGGGGAGCTGGCTGGCCAAGCGGCTCAGACCCTGGCTCCAGCGGGCCGAACCGGCGGGAGAGTCGGCTCGGGATCAACGCAGCTGAAGGCTCTGACGCGGCTCCAGGTCGCCATAGAGGGCCTCCAGGGCGTCGATGCTGCCCGTGAGGGTGTAGCGCTCCAGGGCCCGCTGACGGGCGCGGCGGCCCAGCTCGGCGCTGAGCAGGGGCTGGTCGCGCAGCACCGGCAGCAGGGTGCGCAGCTGGGTGGTGACGCCCTGGGTGCTGATCACGATGCCGGCGCCGCCCTCCAGCACCTCGCCATCGGCACCGGCATCCGTGGCCACGCAGGCGGTGCCCGCCGCCATCGCCTCCAGCAGGGCCAGGCTCAGGCCCTCCACCAGGGAGGGCAGCAGGAACACCTCCGCCAACTGCTGCAGGGCCACCCGCACCTCCAGTTGCGGCTCATAGCCCCACCACACCACATCTGGTTCTTCTCCACCAGCCTGCTGCAGCGCCGTGCGCAGCGGCCCATCGCCCACCACCACCAGCACGCAGCCGGCGGGGCGCACCAGGCGCCAGGCCCTGAGCAGCGCCTCCACGTTCTTCTCGGTGGCCACCCGGCCCATGTAGAGAAACACCCGCCGGCCGGCGAAGCGCTGCCGCAGCCCGGTGAGTTCCGTGCTGGGCAGGGGCGGAGCGGGCTGCCAGAGGTCGGTGTCCACGCCGTTGGGAATCACGGCCAGGCGGCTGGCGGGTACCCCCAGCCGCTGCAGCACCTCGGCCTGCAGCTCCGAGAACACGATCACCCGATCAAAGCGCGCCAGGGACGGGGCGTAGAGCTGGTAAGTGAGCTGCTGGGTGCCGGCCGTGAGGTTGCGCAGGCTGGCGTCAAACGGGGGGTGGAAGGTGGCCACCAGCGGCAGCCCCAGCTGCTGGCAGAGATCCGGCAGGCGGAAATCCAGGGGCGAGAGGGTGAGGCTGGCATGCACCAGATCGGGGCGCAGGCGCTCCAGCGACTCCCGCAGCTCCCGCTGGGCTCCCGGCGAGGGAATCGTGTACACCTGGCTTTTCACCAGGTAGGGCAGGGCCACCTCCGGGGTTTCGCTGGCCTCCGGCCCTGGGGCCGGAACGGCGGCCTCGGGGTGGTCGCCAGCGGGTCGTGGGGCGGAACGTTCACTCGGTTCGCCGAAGGGCAGGGTGAGGCCGGTGGCCGGGGTGTCGAAGTGAATGAAGCTCACCCCATGGCCCCGCTGGCGCAGGGCGTGGGTGGTGGTGAGGCCGTAGGTGACGTTCCCGCAGAAGGGCGACTTCTTGCCAAGCCAGGCGATGTGGGTCACCAGGGCTACCCCATCGGGTCCGACAGGTCACGCTAACAGCGCTGCCAGGGCTTCTCCGCCAGGGCCGCCAGCAGGGCGATCCCCGCCAGCGCCCACAGCACCGGCAGCAGGCCGTAGCGGCTCACCACGGTGCCGGCGAGCACCAGCGGCAGGCTCAGGGCGATGTTGATCAGGTTGTTCTGTAGGCCGAACACCTTGCCCCGCTGGTCTTCCGGGGTGTCCTCCTGGATGGTGGTCTGGGCGGGAATGGCCAGCAGCGCCGCGCCCACCCCCAGCACGCCGCAGAGCAGCAGGGTGAAGGCCAGGCTGCCGCGCAGCTGCCCCAGCAGCACCAGGCTCCAGGCGATGGTGCCCAGGCCGGCTGAGGCCAGGGTGCGGCGGCTGATGCCCTGGCCCAGCTGGGCCACCGCCACGGCTCCGATCGCCAGTCCCACCCCACTCATCGCCAGCAGGGTGCCGAACTGGGTGGGACCGAGGGCCTGGATGGCCGCGGCCAGGCTGATGGCGAGCACGTAGAGCGCCGCCAGCAGGCTGTAGAGCAGCACCAGCTGCACCATGGCGCCCCGCACCGAGGGACGCTCGCGCAGCACCTGGAGGCCCTCGCCGATCTCCCGCCACACGCTGGCGCTGCTGCTGGCGCGGGGCGGCTCCTCCAGCTGGATCGTGCTCAGGGCCAGGGCTGCCATGCCGTAGCAGAACGGCAGCAGCAGAAACTCCCCACCGTTGATCCCCACGGCCGCCAGGGCACGGTGCAGCAGCCGCAACACCGGATCGCCGAGGGCAAAGCCCACGATCGTGGCGGCCATGCTGGTGGCCTGATACAGCGAGTTGGCCGCCAGCAGCTGGTGGTTAGGCACCAGCAGGGGAATCGAGGCCTGTTCCGCCGGTGCGAAGAACTGGGTGAGCACCGATTCCAGGAAGGTCATCAGCACCAGGCCCCAGTAGCCCCAGCTGAGTCCGAGCCAGCTGGGCCCCTCCAGCAGGCACAGCGGTGCCAGCAGCACCAGGGCCGCCCGCAGGGCGTTGGAGGCCACCATCACGGTGCGCTTGGGCCAGC
>JBJTWP010000174.1:0-6339 GCA_046081805.1 Cyanobacteriota bacterium | reverse complement strand
TGTTTCACAGGCAGCAGGCTCAGCACCTGGGGGGGGGTGGCATCCGCCGGATAGATCAACCGCATTCGCAGCTCGCGACTCTGGCCCGGCGCCACGGTAACCGTGCCCAGGGCAGGGCCCGGCTGGCCGGCCCGCAGCACCAGATGGAAGCCCTGGCGGCCCCTGGGCCTGCCGCCCTCGCCATCGAGTCCGCTCACCTCCACCGTGCCGCGGAACATCACAGAGCGAGCCGGCTGGGTGTTGAAGCGCAGGCCACCCAGGGGCTGGTCGCCCTTGAGCGGGTTCTCCAGGGCCAGCTGCAGTTGCTGGGGTCTGCCCGTGTCGTTCTTCAGGGGCAGGCTGATGTCGTACTCCACGCCGTAGTTGCCGTGGGCCGCCCAGGCGGTGCCGGGATAGAAGCGGCTGAGCTCGGCCGTCTGCACCTGGCCGGTGCCCAGGCTGCCGCGCTCCAGCGCGGCGATCGGCCAGGAGATCGGCGCCCGGCTCACCGCCAGCCAGGGCTGACCCGGGTCGGTGATGCGCGTGCGCCAGACGCTGCCCTGCTGCACCCCGCTCACGCGCGAGTACACCATCGGACCCTTGGCTCCACGGGGCGTGGGGGAGTGCTCGCGGGGGCTGAGCGGGCCCTTCAGCAGCCCCGTCCACACCTCCAGGGCAGGCGGCTGGTTCCCTTCCCCGAAGGCGGCCACGGTGGCCAGATCCACCGGCCCGTCGCTCTGCAGTCGCAGCTGCAGGTTGCGGCCGTTGAGCAGGGGATCGAGCCCCCGCACCGGCAGGGGCAACACCAGCAGCGCCGTGGGACTGCCGGCTGGGAGCGTCCAGCCCTCCGGGATCAGGGGGCTGCGCTGGCGCTGCAGCAGCTCGGTGGCCACCCGGCTGCCGGGCCCGGCGTAAATCGGCTCGCTGCCCTGGGGCAACAGCGACGGCAGCGGCAGAAAGGGGGCGCCCGGCTGGCCGGGATCCAGCGACTGGGACAGGGCTGTCGCCCCCCCCAGCAGCCGCAGGGTCACCGGCCTGCCGCCGCGCGGCTGGGCCAGCACGGCGATCCACAGGGTGGAGTCGAGCGTTTCGGGCTTGCCCGCATACACGTGGTGGCTGAATAGGTCAAAGCGCCCGTTCAGCGGCAGATCGAGGTGGGCGTCCGGCACGGCGCGGCCCTGGCCGGAAAAGGTGGAGATCAGGATCCCGGGCGCGGTGATCAGTTCCGGGTTGTTGTCGTTCACCATCAGCACCGCGTCCAGCCCGCCGGGCAGGGGGGCCACGGTCTGGGGTCGCAGCAGGGTGGCGGGCTGGCCGGCGGCCGGCGAAGGCTGAGCGTTGGAATTGGCGTTGGCGTTGGCGGTGCTGGTCTGGGCGCGGGCGGCACCCCCGCCGTGATCCGGCGCCGCCAGCCCGGCCAACAGCAGTCCCAGCATCGCGGCCCTTCTCATCCCTTCCTCCCCACCAGGGTCCTGGCCACGTCCGCCGCCATGGCGCGGATCAGGTCGGTGGAGCGGGGATCGTTGAACGGGCCCTTCACCATGAATGCCGCCACGGCCCGCTGGCCATTGGGCAGCTGGATCAGGGCGCCGTCGGCGTAGGCGATGCCGATGTCGCCGGTCTTGTTGTACACACGGATGCCGTAGGCCATCAGCTCGCTGTCGGGGTCGGCGGCGTCCTTGCCCAGGCCCTGAAGCAGGCCCAGGGGGATCAGGGTGTTGGTGCGCGAGCTGCCCATGATCTCGCGGAACAGATCCCGGGCGCGCGGGCTCAGGCTCCTGCCGGTGTCCACGACCGCGATCGAGCGGGCCAGATCGCGGCTGCTGGTGGTGTTGGTGCCGTCCAGATCGGGCAGCCAGTTGTTCACCACGGTGGCGGGCAGGCCCATCGCCTGGAAGCGGCTGTTGAGCGCGGCCTTGCTCCCCAGCCGCTTGATCAGCAGGTTGGTGGCGCTGTTGTCGCTCACCCGGATCATCTCGGTGGCCGCCTCGAAGAACGGGAAGCGGGTGCCCAGCGGACGGCTCGCCATCCACCCCGCGCCGCCCCCCACCACCTCCTTGGTGAGCTGGAGCGGTTCGTTCCAGCGCAGCTTGCCGCTGTCGAGATCCTCCAGACCCGCCAGCAGGATCGGAGTCTTGATCGAGCTGGCGGCCGGCAGGGGCGGATCGGGCTGGAGCTGGGCGTAGCGGCCGTCATCGAGCACCAGCAGGAAGGCGCTCACCTTCAGGTCTTTCTGGGCGGCGGCCAGCTGGCCCCAGCGCTGGCTCAGGGCCGTGAGCTCGGTGCGCGGCTCGAAGCTGCCCAGGCTCAGCCCCCCCTTGAGCTGGGGGATCTGGGGTTGGGAGGGCGTGCCGGCGGATGGGCGACCCGCAGCGCCGCTGGCCAGCTGGGGAGCCAGCAGCTTGAGCGCGGTGCCGGTGAGCACCCCCAGGCCCAGCCCCATCACCGCCAGGCGCAGCACCAGCCGCAGCGGCTGGCCCCAGGCGCGTTTCGGGGGGCGGGGCGGGCGGCCGGCCGTCACGGGCATGGCGTCTGATGGATGAAAACCCTAAGGGGTCTGATCGCGGCGGGGAAGCCGCTGACTGGCCCAGCGCAGCTGGCGCACCATGCCGCGCAGCAGCGCCACCTCGCCGTCATCGACCTGGCCGCGCTGCAGCAGCCCCCGCACCTTGGCCATGCGGGCATGGGCAGTGTGGGGATGGAGGAAGCCCACCTCCAGCAGCAGCGCCTCCGCGTCGGCCAGCAGATCCTCCAGGCCCTGGCGCCGGGCTGGTTCCCGGGGCCCCGGGCCGCCCGCGCTCGGGGAGGGTGGGTCAGCGGGAGTGCCAGCCGCCGCTGCAGTCGCCTGCACGCGCAGCCGGCTGAGCACCACGGCGACGGCCTGGGCCAGGTTCAGGGAGCCGTAGTCCGCGCCCGTGTCGATCTGCAGCAGCCGCCCCGCCAGCAGCAGCTCATCGCGGCTGAGGCCCCGGTCTTCCCGGCCGAAAACCACAGCCGTGGCGGCCTCAGCCGGCGCGCCCAGCAGCCAGCCGAGGGCGCCATCGGGGTCCTGCGGGGCCATGGGCTCCCCGGCTCCCCGGCCGCTGGTGGCGACGATGCGGCCGCAGTCGGCCAGGGCCTCCGGCAACGAGGCAAACAGCCTCGCTTGCTCCAGCAGCGGCGCCGCGTGAACCGCCATCAGGCGGGCCTCCTGGCCCAGGTGATCGCAGCGGGGAGCCACCAGCCGCAACTGCAGCCGCAGGCGGTCGCCCCTGAAGTTGGCGACTGCCCGGGCCACGCCGCCGACGTTGCGGGGGCCGGCCGGTTCCACCAGCACCACGGCCACCGCCGCCAGGCTGTTCACACCAGGTTGTGGAGGTAGGCGAGCAGATCGGCCATCGCCTGGGGCTCGGGTTGGAAGCGGGGCATCGGAGGCGTGCGACCGCTCACCACCTGCTGAATCAGCTGGCGCTGGTTCTTGCGGCGGCTCACGCCATGCAGATCCGGCCCCACCAGTCCCTGGGCGGCGATGCCATGGCACCCGGCGCAGTTGATCATGAACAGCCGGGTGCCGTTCTCCGCCGAGCCCTGCAGCGCCAGGGTCTGGCGGGTGTAGGGATCCCTGCGGCTGGCCGGCAGCGCCACCAGCAGCACCAGGAGGCAGGCCAGGGCCGCCGCCATCACAAGGGCCGTCACCAGGCCCCGGCGATTGCCGGCGGCCAGGGCGCTGTGGGGCTCGGTGGCGAGGGGAGGTGTCAAGAACCGTGCGGGAGGCGCTGCGAAAGGCCGCGGATCGGGCCTGGGGCGTGAAAGAATTGTGCCTCGCCCGCGACCCTGGCATCACCCATGATCGAACCCCTGCTCTGCGGCATCGTGCTCGGTCTGATTCCCGTCACGCTGGCTGGGTTGTTCGTGGCCGCCTGGAACCAGTACCGCCGCGGCAGCCTGCTTGACGGTTGAGTCTGGTCTCCTGATCAGCAGCGTGGATCAGGGTTGCTGCAGTCGCAGCACGGTGGTGGTGCCGTAGCGGCGTTGATCTAGCAGCTCCCATCCCGGGAACAATTCAGGCAGCTTGGCACTGGCGCATTCGAGCAACAGCGTGCCCTGGCGACACAGCCAGTCCTGCCGCAGCACGGCCTCAGCCAGGGGGGCATGGAGTCCAGTGGCATAGGGCGGGTCGGCGTAGATCAGATCGAACGGCTGTTCACCGGCCCGCTCCCGGCCAGCCTGCAACCAGCGCAGCACCTCGTTCCGGCGCACCAGCGCTTCCCGCTCGCCAGGTCCGAGCCCCCTGACCACGGCCTCCAGGTTGGCCCTGGCCACCGCTAGGTGGGAGCGGTCCTGGTCCACCGCCACCACCCGGGCGGCGCCGCGCAGCAGGGCCTCGCAGGCCATCGCCCCACTGCCACTGCAGAGGTCGAGCCAACGGCAGCCCGGCAACTCAGCCGCCAGCATGTTCATTACCGCCTGCCGCACCCGTGCTGGGGTGGGCCGGGCCCCCAGACCGGCCGGGCTCTGCAGTCTGCGGCCACCACTGAGCCGCAGGCTCATGGCTGGCTGCGCTGGTCGAGCCAGGCCAGCCAGCGCCCCAGCAGGGCGGCGCCGGCCTGGCCCGACTTCTCCGGGTGGAACTGGCAGGCGCCGATCGCCCCCTGCCACACGGCGGCCGTGACAGGCTCGCCGGCAAAAGCCACCTGGGCGGTCACCACCGCGGCGGACCGGGGGACGGCGGCGAAGGAGTGCACGAAGTACATCCAGGCCTCCGGGCTCTTTGCCGGCAACAGGGGGCTGGCCGTGGCTGGGATCAGGGGCTCCCAGCCCATGTGGGGGATCGGATGGCCGGCTCGACGCGGCAGGGCCCTCACCTGGCCGGGGATCAGGCCCAGCCCGTTGCGGCAGCCTTCCTCGCTGCCCTCAAACAGCAGCTGCAGGCCCAGGCAGATGCCCAGCAGGGCCCCGTCGCCCTCGCACCAGCCGCGCAGGGCATCGCCCAATCCGCTGCTGTCGAGACGCTCCATCGCCGGATCGAAGGCCCCCACGCCCGGCAGCACCAGGGCCCCGCAGGCCACCATGTCGGTCGCGTCCCGCACGGGCGTGACCGTGGCCCCCAGGCGCTCGAGGGCCCGCTGCACCGAGTGCAGATTGCCCATGCCGTAGTCGATCAGCCCGATGCGGCTCATGGCTGCTGGTGCATCACCCGTTGGCCAGGATGCTCCAGGGCCTCACAGGGGGGAAGGTCCAGGCCGTTGAGCCGATCCAGCAGTTGATACAGACGACCGATGCGGCGCTTGTCGAAATGGAACACCAGGCATGGCCGCAGGATGCCAGCGTCGTCACAGGCCTCGCTGGCCTGGATCACCCCCTCATCCACCAGATCGTCGAAGTCCAGGTTGAGGGCCTCCAACTGTTCCGGCGGGATCGGTGTGTTGAGCAGCAGCTCGATGCGGTCGCTGCCGAGGTTGGCGGCATGGAACACCCGGTAGAAGCGGCAGATCCGATCCACCGCCTGCTGGGCGCTGTGGGCCACGATCAGCAGATCGCCATCCTCCGGCGAGATCAGGCCGCGGGCCGCCAGTCCCTGGTGTACATCGCGCTGCCAGCCCTCCCAGAACGGGTCGTCGGCTGGGGCCAGCAGCACCAGCGGCATGGGCGGGGTGCGGCCCGTCTGGATCAGGGTGAGGGACTCAAACAGCTCATCGAGGGTGCCGAACCCGCCCGGCAGCACCACCACGGCCTCGCTTTCCCGCAGAAAGAAGAGTTTGCGGGTGAAGAAATAGCGGAAGTGCAGCAGTCGACCGGCACAACTGCTCACGTAGCGGTTGGGATGCTGCTCAAACGGCAGATCCACATTGAGGCCGATGCTGTTTTCACAGCCGGCTCCCTGGTTGGCAGCCTCCATGATCCCGCCACCGGCTCCAGTCATCACCTCAAAGCCGGCGGCCACGGCCAGGATGGCCACCTCCTGAGCCAGCCCGTAACAGGGGTCGGTGGAGCTGGTGCGCGCTGAGCCGAACACCGTGATCTTGCGGGAACCCCGTCGCGGCTGAAACACCTCCAGGGCTTCACTGATGTCGGCCAGGGCACCGCTGATCAGGCGCCATTCCTCGAAGCCAGGTTCATTGCGGCACACCTGCAACAGGGACACCAGCGCCCGCTCGATCAACCGGCGCTGCGGATGCCCCTGCAGCTGTTCAGCGAGGGCCTCAAGCGGGCTGCGCCCGAGGCCGGAGGAATCGGGGTTCAGAGGTATTTGGAGATGGTGCCGGAGAGGGTGGTCTTGGGAACGGCGCCCACCACGGTGTCCACCTTCAGGCCGCCCTTGAACACCATCAGCGTGGGGATGCTGCGGATGCCGTACTGGCTGGCCACGTTGGGATTTTC